>NZ_BAAANO010000014.1:49622-77763 GCF_039529845.1 Brevibacterium samyangense
GGGGTTGGCCTCCTGGGCGGGCGCCGCGAGTGCGGCGGAGGTGGTGCCGGGCAGTGCGGCGGGATTGAGCGTCAGACCGCCGGTGAGGACGGCGAGTCCCGCGATCCCGAGTGCGGCGCGGGTGGTCACGCGAACGTGTTCCGCTCCGGTGGGGTGCGTGCCGGTGCGTGTCATGCGGAGGCCTTTCGAGTGCGGGACTGGCGGGTGCCGGCGGGACTGCCGGACCTCATACGGAGTTCCTGCGGCGCATCGACCCGGTGACGAGGAGCGGGATGCCGATCCCGAGGACGAGGACGAGACCGGCGACGACGACCGCGCGCTGCATGACGGCGGGGACGAACTCCGGGGACCCGATGAGTGCATGGTCCGGTTCCGTCACCGGAAGCGGCGTGGGTTCGTCCCCACCGTCGGCGGTCCACTTCTCGAGCGAGGCCTCCTGCATCCAGCGCAGAGCGGCGGTCGCCGGTGGGACGTCGTTCTGGGCCCACAGATCGTAGGGAATCGCGTCGTCCCCGGTGAGGGCGGAGTCGGTGTAGCGGGGCGAGTAGACGGTGAGGGTGGTGGACCGGGCGCTGTCGGCATCGACGAAGAGCACTGCGGTGTCCTCCGGGATGTCGAGGGCGGCAGCGAAGGCACTCCGCTCACCGCGGAACTCGTCCTGGAAGCTCGGCGCGTAGAAGACGACGGAGAAGGTGTACGGCAGATCCGCCTCCGCGATCGCATCAGCGACCTTCTGCTCCTCCTTCGGAGTGACGAGTCGGTACGCCACCGGGTCGACCCAGACGCCGTCGTCCGCGATGGCGGCCCGGGCGGCGTCGACGCGATCCGGGTTCGTCGGCGTGTCCACGAGGGAATCACCCACATGGGCCGGGGACGCAGACTTCGCGGACTCCTCGGCGTTGTGGACCGCGAGGAACGCACCACCGACCGCGACGAGGAGAACGAGGGCGACCCACGTGCCCCATCCGGCGATTCGGCCGAGGCGAGTACCGCCGGTGGTCACCGCCGACTCCGTGCCACCAGAGCCGGCGGCCCCGGTGGCACGGGAGGCGCCAGCGGTCCGGCTCCCGGTCGCACGCGAGTTCCCGTCGGTCAGCTGCCGGGGGTTCACCGTGCCGCGCTCCGGCCTCCATCCCGCGGGCATCGCCGTGATCGACGCTGCGAGCGACCCGAACGCACCCATACCGGAGGACGCGAAGGGAGAGGAGTCCTCCTTCCAGTACGGCAGGCCGGTGTCGATACCGCTCGCGGACAGGTAGGAGGGCATGAGCGGGGTGAGCCCTGCCAGGAGGTCGCGCGACTCGGCGGTCACCGGGATCTCGACGTCGGCGCCGAGGTCGTCCCAGTACGAGAAGTCCGTCGCCTCGAGGTCGGGCCGGAAGAAATCGCCCTGTGCGGCCGGTTCTCCGGACCGTTCGGCGTCGGCCTCGCGTTGCAGCTGCACCCACGCGGCCCAGACGACGGGATTGTGGGAATCCGACGGTTTCGGCAGGCGACGGCGTGCCTGCCGGAGGTCCTCGGACCGACCGCTCGAGGAGAAGAGCGCCCTATCGGCCGCGACCGCCCGATCGTAGAGCTCGCGCAGGGCGGTGTTCGAGGACTCGGTCGTCTCCTGTTTGCGAGCCCGGTACGGACCCCGGAGGAAGCCGGCCAAGGCCGAGAGTGCAGCCACGATCCCGCCGACGAACACGAGGACGAGCACGGCGCCCAGGAACGCCGCGCGCACGAAGGCCCACGGTCCGGTCTCGTCGAGGTCGTAGGTGCCCGGTGTCTCCTGGCCGTACAGCCGGGGTTCGGCCTCGACGTCCTCGGGGATCGGCAGGCCCCGGCCCAGGTACGTGCGGATCGCGTGGTGGATCCCGGGGCCGGGAACGTCCTCGTTGAGGAAGGTGTTCGGGAAGAAGTCACCGATGACGGGGGTGTACCGGAGGGACGACGAGTCGCTGTACCACTCCGCGCGTTCCGGAGCGAGGGTGAGCGTTCCGCCCTCGGCGACGGCACGGAACGTGTATCCGTACCGGGCGTCCCACAGGAGGAGGAGTTCGGGGCCGTCCGCGGTGGACGCCCGGGCGTAGCGTTCGAGGGTCGAGAGGAGGAGTGGGGTCACGCCGCCCGGGTGCTCACCGGAGAGCGCCGGCCGCCCGTCCCGCCCGTCGGGGACGCCGACCTGCAGGAGCGCGATCCGCACGGTGTATCCGGCAGCCTCCGCCTCCTCGACCATCGGCCGCACGATCTCCTGTTGTTTCTCGTCCCAGAACGGCGAGGCGCCCGGATCCATGTACACTTCGCCGGCTCCCCACGCCTCGCCGAATGCGGTGGCGTAGTGCTCGGCGTAACGGGCATCGGCCTCGGCCTGGGCAGCATCTCCGGCCGCGCTCTGCGCGGCGAGATCGTCGAGCATGTCCGCGGCTGTGCTGCTCCCGGCCGAGGTGGGTGCCGGGGTCGAGGTGGGTGCCGAAGTCTGCGCGGATGCGGAGTTCGCGGCCGGGGTGGAGGCGAGCACCGGGAGGGCCGCCGGCCCGAGCACCACCGCTCCGGCGAGCGCTGCGACGGCTGCCCGCGAGGCCACTGCACCGACCCGGGACGACGCGGCAGCGGAACGATACGAGGTAGTGCGTCGCGGGAGCTCGGGCCTGCGGAGGGAGGTGCGGGGGCTCATGGTCCACGAGCCTACCGAGCGTGTGCTGCGTGTCCGGTGTTCTCGTGTGCCGACCCGGATACGCGCGTGCTGGACCGACGAAGGCGCGGCCTTCGCGCTACCGAAGGTACTTCGGGTTGCTCACCTCGAGGCGGAGGCGGGCCATCCGCTTGAGGACTGCGACGAGTTCTCTCACCTCGGGGGTCTGCGCCGAGGAGTCGGCGAGGCCCGCGACGTGGGCGTCGAGCTCCGCTTCCGAACCGACCCCGAGCCCCGCGAGCGCCGAGGCGAACCACGCGTCCGCCGCGGCCCGCGCCTCCTGCTCCCGGCGGAGCACCCCGAGGGCGTTCTTCGCGACCCGCGCCTTGAACCGGTTCGGTTCGCCCGTGCCGTGCACGAGGTCCGTGTCGAGATAGTTCTCGAGCGCCGCGAGGAACTCCCCTGCCGTGGGGTTGGTGAAGAGAGTGGGGGCTTCGGCTTCTGCAGCACTCACAGAGCCGGCGCCGAACTCGGCACCGCCGAACTCCGCCGCCTCCACGTCCGGGTACAGCAGTTCGAGCACGTCGTACTCCTGCTCCGCGGTCCGCCGGCCGATCGCGAGGAGTTCGAGCTCGTTCGCGTGCCCGGGCACCGACCGCTGCATCTGTCGCAGACAGCCGACGCCCCACCACACGGTCGCCCGCGCCTCCCACCACGTGAGCGCCGCAGCGGATGGGCGAACGCCGCCGGCCGCCTCGTACGCGGTGAGGAACTCCTCGACATCACCGACGCCCGCGACCCGCCCGGGACCACCGAACCGCCATGCCCGCATGCACACGTACCCGAGGTCCTCGTGCGGATTCCCCGTGTGCGTGATCTCCCAATCGAGGACCGCGGCGAGGCCCGCCTCGTCGATCATCAGGTTCCCCATCCGGAAGTCGCCGTGGACGAGGGTGTCGGCGGGCGCCTCGGCGGGGGCCGTGCGATCGAGCTCTGCGAGCGCGAGCCGCAGAGCCGGCCGCGGGATCCCGGACGCCTCGAGGTCCGCCCTGAGCTTCCCCGTGTGGTCGTCCAGGTGCGGCAACCGCACCCCTGCATCCGTGAGCGTCTGCGGGTCCACGTGGTGGATCCGTGCGATCGCCTCCCCGAGGTCCCGGGCGAGCGCCGACCGCGCAGCACCGAACCGTTCGTCGCGCAGGACCTTCCGGGCGATCGTCTCCCCGTCGACCCACGAGAGCACGACGTAGGGCACACCGAGCACCTCGGACGTCGAATCGAAGTCGAGGACCGCCGGCGAGCGCACCCCCTCCGCATGAGCTGCGGCGAGCACCCGCGCCTCCCGTTCGTTGTCCTCGGGGTTCGCATCCGAGGGGTGGTGCATGCGCAGCACCACCTTCTCGTGCTCGGGGTGGTCGAGCTCGACCCGCCACATGAGGCGGCTCGCGCCGCCGGTGAGGATCTGCAGATCCCGGACCGAGGCGCCCCCACCGAGCACCGCCCGCAACCGGTTCTCCAGTCGGGGCCCGAGCACCTCGGGGTCGGTGAGGTTCGGGGTGGCAGGCGCCGTGTCCGTCGCCGATGGTCCCGTCACTGTCGCTGCGCTCGTCATTCCTGCACCTCCACTCACAGCACTTCCACTCATGACGGCCGGTGTGCGGAGATGACGTCGTCGTACAGCCGATCGACGTACGGCGTCGAGTCGAAGGTCTCCGGGTCGAACCACGCGTCCATGTCGGTGAGTTCACCGCCGTCCTCGTACCCGAGTTCCGCGACCGTCGACTGCCATTTCTCGATCGTGCTGTCCATCGTGCCCTGCACGTCGTCGCCGAGCAGACCGCCGGACTGCACCTCGTCGAGCGAGGCCTGCCGGTTCTCCTCGACCTTCGCGACCGCATCGGGAGCGAGTTTCTCGACCTTCCCACCCTTCGCGGTGGCCTCCTCGACCGCCCGCATGTTGTCCGTGGGGATGGTCTCGAGGCTGAGCAGGTGGGAGTCGTACCAGGAGTCGAAGACGATCTGCTGGTACGCGAGCGGCAGGTTCGCGACCTTCTGGCCGGCGAGCATGGACCCGAAAACGCGGGGGATCGCGCCGGCTCCGGTGTACGTGAGGTTGGGGGCGACCTCCATGTACCCCTGTTCGAGGGCCGCGCTCATGACGATCATCGTGCAGTCGATCGTGGCGCGTTGGAGGGCCTCGTAGGTCTCGACGTACTCGAGGGAGACCGGCGTACCACCCATCGCGCTCACGAGCTTGTCGTGGGTCGCCGACCCCACTCGCACCTGGCGACCCTGCCAGTCCGCGAGGGTCGACCCCGGTGTGTTGCACAGCGAGAAGTACGCGCCCGGCGGGTTCACCGGCACGAGCGGGTAGAGCCCCTCGGCCTCGAAATCGGCCCTGATGTTCTCGTTGTTCCACGCCATCTCGGTGAGCGTCGCGACCGCGACGAGCTCCCCGGCCATCGGGGATTCCGGCAGGTTGCTCGTGAGCGACACGAGGTCGTCGAAGGCGGGGAACAGGTCGGGGTTGTACGCGGGGTTCGTGTAGGAGACGTCGACCCGGCCGTCGGCGAGCGCGTCGTAGATCTCCGCGTACCCGGCGATCGGGTGGCCGTAGAGGATCTCGACGGAGATCTTCCCACCGGACTTCTCCTCGATCGCCTCCGCGTAGGCGATGTTGCTCTCGGCGATCGCCGAGTTCGGGGACGTCGCGGAGGCCTGGAAGACGAGTTCGACCGGTTCGAGGTCGGCGATCGCCTCGTCGATCGCGGCCTGGTCGGCGCCCCATGCGTAGCCCCCGCCGGATGCCCCGTCGTCCGCGGCGTCTCCGACGCCGCCGGCGCAGGCGGTGAGGGCCGCCGAGGCGAGGAGGGCACCCAGCGCGAGGGCGCCTCGGGAGTGGGAGGCGCCTCCGTGAGGAGATGCGGCGATGCTGCCGGGGCGGGTGGTGCCTCGGCGGATCCGTGTCGTGCGCATGTCAGCTCCCCTGCGTTTTGTAGGCCGTGCCGGTGACGCCCTTGGGTGCCTTCTGCGACATGAAGCCGAACATGTAGCCGGCGACGCGGCGCATCTGGATCTCGTCCGAACCCTCGGTGATGCGGTAGCGGCGGTGGTGACGGTAGATGTGTTCGAAGGGTTTCTTCCGCGAGTAGCCGAGGCCGCCGTGGGTCTGCATGGCCCGGTCCGCGGCGTCGCACGCAAGGCGATTGCCCTGGTAGTTGGCCATGGAGACGCGGTCGGAGACGGAGAACGCGCCGTCCTGGTCCATGAGCCACGCGGTCTCCCGGACGAAGGACCGGAGCATCGATTCGCGGGCGTGGAGGTCGACGAGCGGGAACTGGATCGCCTGGTTCGTCGACAGGGGTTTGCCGAACGGTTTGCGCTCCTTCGCGTACTCGACGGACTCGGCGATGCAGTACGTGGCCGCCCCGAGGCTCGAGGCGGCCTGGCGGATCCGGTTCTCGTTGAAGAAGTGCTGGACGATCTGGAGGCCGTGTCCGTACTCGCCGAAGATCTGGGACTCGTCGACCTCGACGTTCCGGAACTTCACGTGGGCGTGGTCGGTCGGCATGTTGAAGGTCCACACGTACTCGGCGATCTCCACGCCGGGGGCGTCGAGGGGGACGAGGAACGCGGTGATGCCCTCACCGTCGCCGGGACTGCCGTGGGTGCGGGCGAAGACGATATCGCGGTCGGCGTGGTGGACGCCGGAGTTCCACATCTTCTCGCCGTCGATGACCCAGCCGGTCTCCGTCTTCGTCGCGGTCGTCTCCATGTGCGTGGCGTCGGACCCGTGGTTCGGTTCCGTGATGCCGAACGCGAAATGGGCCTCACCTGCGGCGATGGCTTCCTGCCACTCGTCGATCTGGTCCTGCGACCCGTAATTGGTGAGGAGCATGACGCCGACGTTGTTGCCGACGATGCAGTGCTCGTTCTGCAGGTCGCAGTGGAGGCCGAGGCCCTGGCTCGCGAGGTGGTCGCGGATCACCGCCATATCGAGGTTCGTGAGGCCGGACCCGCCGAAGGACTCCGGGAGCTGGGCGCGGAAGAAGCCCGCCCTGTCCGCGCGACGGCGGGCCTCCGCGAGGAGTTCCTCCCACTCCTGCGACGGGATGCCACCGCGGTCCCAGTCGGTCCGCGCCCATTCGCGCCGGTGGTCGAAGAACCGGATGTTGTCGTTCTCGTTCTCGAGGGGGCGGATCTCCTTCTCGATGAACGCGTCGAGGTCGGCCAGAAGCTGCTGGAGTTTCTCGGGGAGGCGGTAGTCCATGAGCGCGGGGGCCTTTCGTGAGGGCTGTCGGCTGCGGGTGCCGCCGACCGTGAGGACGGACCGGCGGGGATGCGTTCGGGTGCGCAGGGGTGACGCGGAGTGCGGGGCGCGTGGTCGATCCGCGGTCGGAGCTCTCGTCGTTGAGAACACCGGAGCCGCTTCATTTTTAACCGAACGATCGTTCGCACTTTCGACATTGCTCTGCCGCGCGCCACGTGTCAACCCGGAACTTGCGCGAATTCTCGCCGATTCTCGGCAGGACTCCCGGCACCGGCCGCGGGCTTCATGGTAGACAGGGCCGGTTCGGGCACCTACCGTGACTAACAGTCGTTCGGCGGAATTTAGCGAGCATCCGATGTGCGCCGGACGCGCCCACGGCACCGCAGGCGATGGAGGCTGCACATGACCGTTCCCACCGAAACCCTCGCAGGCCTCGAAACGGACACCCTCACTCTCGAGGCACGCCCCGCCGGTGTCGTCGTCCTGCGGATCGAACGCCCGGAACGCAAGGGTGCGCTGCGCTACCAGGACCTCGACGCACTCGACGCGATCCTCGACGGGCTCGCGACCGAGGAATCCGTGCGCGCCCTCGTTCTCGCCGGTACGCCGGGAGCGTTCTGCGCCGGCATCGACCTGAGCGACCTCGAATCGCGCAGCCCCGAGGACCGTTCGCGGTCGGAGAACACCGTGATGTCGCTCGACCGCTGGCGTTTCCTCGCATTCCCGAAACCCGTCGTCGCCGCCGTCGACGGCCCGGCGGTCGGGATGGGCGTCGAGATCTCCTGTCAGGCGGACCTGCGCATCGCGTCGGCCCGCGCACTCTTCGCGTGGAACTTCGGTGATCGCGGGCTCGTCCCGGACATGGGCGTGAGCCCGCTCCTGCTCCCCACCATCGTCGGGCTGCCCACCGCACTCGACCTCCAGCTGTCCGGCCGGAGGGTGTCCGGCAAGGAGGCCGAGGCGCTCGGGTACGTGAGCACGTACGTGGGTGATGCCGATCCGGTCGACACCGCGGTCGAAGCGGCCAGCCGATTGTCCGCCGCCTCACCCTCGGCCGCCTCCCGCACGAAGGCACTCACCTATGCGGCACTGCTCGATCCGGCCGGGCACCTCGCGCGGCACGATGCGGCACTGCGGGAATGCCTCGCCTCGGACGATCACGCGGAGGGTGTTCGCGCGTTCCTCGAGAAGCGGACGCCGGCGTTCCGGGCTCCGGAGGTGGAGGAGGCGCGATGAGCGCGGAGAGGCAGGGCGCCTCGGCGGATTCCGGCCGCGAGCCGGAGGGGTCGCTCGTCGCTCACCCGTTCGAGGACGTGACATATACAGAAACTGACCACGTCGGGGTTCTCACGATCAACCGGCCCGAGAAGCACAATGCGCTGCGGTTCGAGACCTACGACGAGATCGACCTCGTCGTGCGGACGACGCGGGCGCGGGCGCTCGTCATCACGGGAGCAGGTCGTTCGTTCTGCTCGGGGGACGACCTGCAGGAGGTGATGACGGCGAAGCCGGTCGATGCGGACGGGAACCCGCGCCGCACCTCGTTCGGCGGACTCACGCCGCTCGCCCGCACCCTGCTGGAGACCGATGTGCCGACGATCGCGGCGGTGAACGGCGCCGCCGTCGGGTGGGGCATGGAACTCGCGGTGCTGTGCGATGTGCGGATCGCCTCGGTGAAGGCGCGGTTCGGGGAGATCTTCGTGAAGCGGGGGCTCGTGCCGGATGTGGGCGGGTCGGCGCGGCTCGCGCGGATCATCGGGCATCAGAACGCGATGCGACTGCTCCTCACCGGTGACATCGTCGACGCGGCGGTGGCGTGGAAGCTCGGGCTCGTCCTCGAGGTCGTGGAGCCGGAAGCGCTCATGGACACGGCGCTCGGGTTCGCGGGCTCGATCGCGGCGAACCCGCCGCTCGCGGTGAGACGGACGAAGGAGGGACTGCGGAAGGTCGCGACGGGCGCCTCGGAGGAGGAGTTCGGCACATGGTTCGCGGCGGCGATCCGTGATCTCAAGGAGACGCGGGACCACCGGGAGTCGGTGGCGGCGTTCCTCGAGAAGCGGGAGCCGCGGTACACGGGCGAGTGAATGTGAGCTTGCTCGCTTTCGGGTGGAACGGGGTGAAATCGGGGGTTCTCGATTTCCTTCGGGGGTTCGGGGTCGGGTACGCTGTTCCAGTTGCCTCAAACAGGTCCGGTTCGCCGGGCCGAGCGAAAGCGAATGAGCGACTCGGAAGTTTCGAAGTACCGGGTTCCTTCACCGCAGTCGAGTGAAGGCAGCACCAGGCCTCGTGGCGCAGTTGGTTAGCGCGCCGCCCTGTCACGGCGGAGGTCGCGGGTTCGAGTCCCGTCGAGGTCGCAGTAACGCGGAGGGTCGCTTCTCATCGAGAAGCGACCCTCCGTTCTTGTTTCCCGGTTCGCTGGTGCCGATCGTGCGGTTTCTCGAGCGGCCGGTCGGCCTCGCGGAACTGTTCCGTCAACGGATTCACCCACGACAACCGAAACGGTTGCATTCTCGCGGATCGGAAACCGTTTGGGTTGCCCTCGTCGAAACCGTTGCAGATCCGCTCGCCATCGTGCGGCACCCCGCTCACATCACCGGTAGATGAGGCACGTCTCCGTGGCGTGGGCGACGAGGCGGTCCTGGTCGTCGAACACCTTGCCCTCGGCGAGCGCGGTGGACCGGCCGGCATGGACGACGGTGCCGACGGCCCGCAACACGGTGCCCGTCGTCGGGACCGAGCGGAGGTAGTTGAGTTTCATTTCCACGGTGCCGTACCCGACGCCGGCCTCGAGCAGGGTGTGGACCGCGCACCCCATCGCCGAATCGACGAGGGTCGCGCAGATCCCGCCGTGGGTCTGGCCGAGCGGGTTGGAGAAGTCGGGCACCGTCGTGAGTGTGAACTCGACCTCGCCGGACTCGACGCGGGTCACTCGCATCCCGAGCAGTCTGCCGATCGACGGCGGCAGCTGCGCACCGGACTCCTGCGCTTCTGCCGCGTTCGCCTGCATGTACCGCAGGATCTCGAGCCCACTCATCGTCGTGAGCTGTTCCCTGCTGAGCGGCCCCGCCTTCGGGGTGGCCGAGGTCTCCGCGGTCATCCGTTCTCCTGTCCTCGTCGATTCGGATCGCGTTTCGGTTCGTCGGTCGGTACTCGTTCATAGACCGCACCTTTCGGACTGCATAGACAGCCCGGTGCATTAAAAGTAGCGTGATGAACGTCCGTTCGGGGTCAAAGGCGACCTGCTGAAAGGAAAACCCCCTCATGTTGCTCGGCCATTTCATCGAGAACGCTGCACTGAGAGAACCACACCTCCCCGCCCTCCGCTTCGAGGACACCGTGCTCGACTACGGCACCCTCGCCGATCGCGTGACCCGCATCGCGAACGCGTTGCGCAGCCTCGCCCCACCGGAGTCCCGGATCGCGTTCCTCTCGGGCAACCGTGCGGAGATCGTCGAGCTCCAGACCGCCGTCCCCATGGCCGGCATGGGCTGCGTCTTCGTCAACCACCGCCTGACCCCGCCGGAGATCGCGTTCATCCTCCAGAACTCCGGAGCGCACGCGATCGCGGTCTCCGACGAGTACCGGCCCGTCGTCGAATCGATCCGCGCACAACTGCCCCACCTGCGCACCCTCATCCTCCTCGACGAGCCGGCCGACAGCAGCGCCCCGGCCACCGGCGGCGCAGCCGCCGGCTCCAACACCACCACCGCCGAGGCGCCCCTCTCCACCCAGCCGGGTGGCGCCTCGGCCGACGGGGACCTCAGCGACCTGCAGACGGTGCCGTTCTCGCAGCTCACCGCCCATCCCGACGACGCACCTTCCTGGGCCGACCTGAGCGAGCACACGCTCGCGTGGCTCGTCTATACCTCGGGCACGACGGGGCGGCCGAAGGGCGCAATGATCAGCCACCGGAACCTCGTGTCGGCGATCGCGAACTCCCTCGCCGGGGTCGACGCCCCGAAAGGTGGCCGCTACCTCAACCCGTTCCCCCTGTGCCACATCGCGGCGTACGGTTCGCACACCCGGTTCGCCGACCGCGGGGAAATCGTCCTCCAACGGAAGTTCGAACCGGAGCTCTACATGCGCACGATCGCGGAGCTCGGGATCTCCTCCTCGTCGATCGCGCCCGCGATGCTCGGGCTCATCCTCGCCCGGCCGGAGCTCCTCGACACGGACACCTCGTCCTTGCGATCGATGGCGTACGGCGCCTCGAGCATCTCCCCGGACCTGCTGCGGAAGTCGATGGACCTGTTCCCGAACGCGCGATTCACGCAGGGGTTCGGGATGACGGAGCTCGCGGGGAACGTCGTGTGGATGGATCACGACATGCACCTCGCCGGACTCGAACCCGGATCCACCCTGCTGAGCGCCGCGGGGAAGGTCGCGCCGTTCGCGGCGGTCCGCGTCGTGGATCCGATGGGCGAGCCGGTTCCGAACGGGAAGGTCGGCGAGATCGAGGTGCGCGCGGACCAGGTGATGCTCGGGTACTGGCAGAACCCCGAGGCGACCGCGGAGGTCATGCACGACGGTTGGTACGCGACGGGTGACATCGGCCGGTTCACCGACGAGGGCGTCCTCTACATCGTCGACCGCAAGAAGGACATGATCGTCACCGGCGGGCTCAACGTGTACAGCCGTGAGGTCGAGGACGTCATCGCCGACCACCCGGACGTCGTCGACGTCGCCGTCATCGGGGTGCCGGAGGACATCTGGGGCGAGTCCGTGTGCGCCGTGATCGTGCGGAGAGAGGGGTCGGACCTCGACTTCGACGGGGTCGTCGCGCATGTGAAGACCCGGCTCGCGTCCTTCAAGAAGCCCAAGTACGTCGAGTTCCGTGACGAACTCCCCCGCAATCCGACGGGCAAGGTGCTCAAACGGGATCTGCGGGAATCCGTGGCAGTGGGGCAGGGCGCGGAGAGTCCGGGTGCGGTGGCGCCCGGCGCAGGAGTCCCGGAATGAGCGCCGCCGGCCCCGGGCCCTCGGGAACCACCGGGCCCGAGGCGCCCGCCGGGCTCCCGGCGGGCCTCGCCCAGGGCGACCTCGCCGGCTGGATGCGCGACCGGTTCGGCATCGCAGAATTCACCGCTCGTGCTCTCTCCGTGGGCCGCTCGAACCTCACGTACCTCCTCGAAGTCGACGGTGCACCACGCTTCGTGTTGCGCCGCCCACCGCTCGGCCACACCGGCGGATCCGCGCACGACGTCGTCCGCGAGGGGCGGATCATGGCGGGGCTCGCGAACACCCCCGTCCCGGTCCCGCGGATCGCAGCCCTCGCCGAGGCGGGCGCACCTCTCGAGTGCCCGTTCGTTCTCATGGAATACGTCCCGGGGTCCGCGATGAGCGAGACGCACCACCTCACGGACCTCACCCCGGAGGCGCGGAAGGAATGCGGTCTGCGGATGATCGATGTCATGGCGGCCATCCACACGGTCGACATCGATGCGGTCGGACTCGAGTGGTTGCGCAAACCCGGGTCACTGCTCGAACGGCAACTGCGCAGGTGGATGCTCCAGTTCGAGGCGAGCGCGGGCCGTGACCTACCGATCATGCACGAGCTCCATGCGGAACTCGTCGCCCGGATGCCGCAGGAGGGTGGACCGGGTGCCGGAACAGCAGGCACCCGCACGGGGATCGCTCACGGCGACTTCAAACCGAACAACCTCATCTTCGGTTTCTCCCCACCACCGAGACCGCGGCCGGCGGCACTCGGCACCCGCCCACTCGCGCACACGGCCGAGGTGCCACCGGTGAAGGCGGTGGTCGACTGGGAACTCACGGCGTACGGGGACGTCCTCACGGACCTCGGATACTTCATCTGCACGCTGGAGACGCAGCGTGATCACGCGGTCGTGTGGATGCCGACGTACGCCGACGGCATGCCGAGCCGCGCGGATCTCATCGAACGCTACGTCACAGCCGGAGGGTCGGAGCCTGTGGACCTGCCGTTCTACATCGCCTTCGCCATGTGGAAGCTCGCGGCGATCCGGGAGGGTGTGAACGCCAGGATCGCGAACGGGCAGATGGCCGACCTCGATCTCTCCGCCGAGGTCGACTGGGACGCAGTCCCCGCGCTCGCGGAGCAGGCCCGGGAGGTGCTGCACTCCGATATCGCTTCGTGATTGTCCGATTGGGCCGGAAAAGGCCCGGTTGGCCTAGACTCTCCTTCATTGCTGCCCGCCCCGGGCACCCGAGTGAAGGACGGTCATGGCCGCGCGCGTTCCCCGATGGCTCCGGATTCTCCTCCCCGCCGTGCTCGTCCTCGTGTGGTTGGCAGCCGCCTCCGTCGGCGGTCCGTACTTCGGGCGGGTCGACGAGGTCTCCTCGAACGACCGCACCCTCTACCTGCCGGAATCCGCGGAATCGACACGGACACAGGAGCGACTGAGCGACTTCCTCGACGCCGATGCGATTCCCGCGGTCGTCGTCTTCACCGGGCAGGAGCCGCTCGACGACACGACCCTGCGCACGATCTCCGACCGGATGAGTGCGGCGGCGGACCTGCCGGGGATCCACGACGGCGCCTCTCCCGCGATTCCCTCCGAGGACGGCCTTGCCGCACAGGCATTCGTCCCGATCGACTCGAACGCCGAGGTGGGCGAGGTCGTCGAGGAACTCTCGACCACGCTGCGCGACGGGCTTCCGGACGACGTCGAGGTGTTCGTCACCGGGCCCGCGGGGTTCAGCGCGGACCTCGCGGCGGGCTTCGCCGGGATCGACGGCCTCCTCCTGCTCGTCGCACTCGGGGCGGTCCTCGTCATCCTCGTCCTCGTGTACCGCTCGTTCCTCCTGCCGATCGCGGTCCTCGCGACGAGCATGTGCGCCCTCTGCGTCGCGCTGCTGAGCGTGTGGTGGTTGGCGAAGTCCGGCACCCTGCTGCTGAGCGGGCAGACCCAGGGCATCCTCTTCATCCTCGTCATCGGCGCGGCCACCGATTACGCGCTGCTCTACGTCGCCCGGTTCCGGGAGGAACTGCGCCGCACCCGGAGCACGTGGGAGGCGACCGGGCGCGCGTGGAGGGCCTCGCTCGAACCGATCCTCGCCTCGGGCGGCACCGTCATCGCCGGGCTGCTCTGCCTCCTCTTCAGTGACCTCCGGTCGAACAGCACACTCGGTCCGGTCGCGGCGATCGGGATCGCGTTCGCCGTCCTGTCGGCACTCACCCTGCTGCCCGCGATCCTCCTCGGCTTCGGGCGCGCCGCCTTCTGGCCGCGCCGCCCGCGGTTCGAGCCCGAGGCCGTCGCCGCGGAGAACGGGAGGCCCGCCGGGGGCCTGTGGACGAAGGTCGCCGGCGGCGTGCGCCGATCCCCCCGCGCACTGTGGATGGGCGCCACCCTGCTTCTCATCGCCGGCACGCTCGGTGTCACCCAGCTGCAGGCGAGCGGCGTCCCCCAGTCCGAACTCGTCCTCGGGGCCTCGGAGGCACGAGAGGGCCAGGAAGCACTCGGGGCGCACTTCCCCGGCGGGTCGGGTTCACCCACGTACCTCGTCGTGCCCGAGGCGGACCTCGCGGACGTCGGTGAGACGCTCACCGGCATCGCGGGGATCGATTCGGTCGCCGTCACCGCGGCCGATTCTCCGGCCGGCACCGTCCCTCTCGAGAGCGTCCTCGCCGCCGAGGACCCGGGCCGATCCACGGCCGAGGCGCCCGCCGACTCCGCAGGTGCCGCGCCGGGCGCCGGGCCCGGCGCCTTCCCCGCCGAGCCGACCGTCGCAGGCGGTGACGTGCTGCTGCAGGCGACTCTCGCCTCCGCGGCGGATTCCGCGGATGCGGAACGGACGGTGCGCGCGATCCGCACCCAGGTGCACGCGGTGTCACCGGACGTGCTCGTCGGCGGGGTCACGGCGACGACGATCGACACGAACGACGCCGCGATCCACGACCGGAACCTCATCATCCCGATCGTCCTCGCGGTGATCCTCGTGATCCTCGTGCTGCTGCTGCGGTCGGTGCTCGCGCCGGTGCTGCTCGTGGCGACGACGGTGCTGTCGTTCGGGACGGCGCTCGGGGTGTCGGCGCTCGTCTTCAACGACGTCCTGCGGTTCCCGGGTGCGGATCCGGCGGTGCCGCTGTACGGGTTCGTGTTCCTCGTGGCTCTCGGGATCGACTACAACATCTTCCTCATGACGCGGGTCCGGGAGGAGTCGCTCGTGCACGGGACGCAGGAGGGGATCAGCCGGGGGCTCGCGATCACCGGCGGGGTCATCACCTCTGCCGGCGTGGTGCTCGCGGCGACGTTCGCGGCGCTCGCGGTCATCCCGATCCTGTTCCTCGCGCAGCTCGCGTTCATCGTCGCATTCGGCGTCCTGCTCGACACGTTCCTCGTGCGATCCGTGCTCGTTCCCGCACTCGCGCACGACCTCGGGGCGCGTATCTGGTGGCCGAACCGGAGGATCAGGGGCTGAGGGGGTGGCCCCGTCAGCCGCAACGCGATCAACCGTGACAACACAATGAGACGCATCCGCACCCGGATGCGTCCCATTGTGTTGCAAGGGGTAAAACCCTTGCCGGTCGCGAGGGAGAGAGCCGGACGCGAGGAAGCAGGCCGACCCACTCAGAACCCGTGCACGCGATACCGGTGCCAGGCGCGTTTCGCGGCGCACTTGAGCCGTTCGTTGCACTCGGCGCCGCACACCCGGCGTTCGCGGTAGAGCGTGAACTCGTGCGGGTGCACCGGTTTGCCGCACCACACGCACGGCACGTCCGACTCCGAGGCGCCCTCAGGGTGGGCGAGCGCGCGGCGGAGGAACTCGGGGTAGGGGGCATCGCGCGGCACCTCACGCCCCTGGGAGAGCACGTAGTCGGGTGCCGGATGCGCGGTGCTCGCGACCCGGGCGGCGTGGGCCGAGTGTTCGGTCTCGCGCTGCATGTCGATCCGCCCCAGGAACATGTCCTCCGGCACGATCTCGATCCGGTGCCCCTCGTCGATGAGCTTCTGTGCGCACCGGAGCTTGTCGGACAACCCCGCGGGCGCCGCCTCCGAGTGCTCGACACCGGGAACCAGGCCCTCCATGTGCATGCCACCGACGACGAGCAGCGTGGTGTCCGGCGTGACCTCACCGAGCGGTTCACCGCCGAGCGTGCACACCGCGTGCATCGCCTCCTCGCGGGTCATGCACGTGAGCTGCCCGGTGAACGCGACCTTCTCGCCGTGCAGGCTGTTGAAATCGGGCACCGCGAGGCCGCTCTCCTCCACCTCGCCGAGGCTCGCCCAGTCACGCGGCGCCATCGAGCTCCCGCGGCGCACACTCGCCCCGATACTCATGAGGTCGGCGGAGGACACGAGCCGGCTGCGCTCGGCGAGGGCGAGGGTGATGGCGGCGGACGCCTCGGCGTTCTCGAGTGCGGTGAAGCGGCGCCGGCGTAGTGCGGCAGGAGTGTCGGTTCCGTCGACGGGGCCCCGCCCGGCACTACCGTCCACACTCTCCCCCTGACCCGCCGCCTGCCCTGCCGAGGCGCCTGCCGGGACGAGCGCGGCGCCTCGGCCGGGTGCCCCGACCGGCACGCCGGGTGCGCCTGCGGGCATGTCCAGCCCGAGGTGGTGGCCGACCCACGAGAGCGAGTAGACCGGGAGCGTGAGGAGGGCGCGGGAGAGTTTGAGGCTGCAGAGGAAGTCGAGGTCGGGCCAGTCGATGTCGTAGGCGCTGCAGGAGTGGAAGAGGATCGAGCGGTCGTACGGCGCATTGTGCGCGACGAGGAGATCGGGGCCGGAGAAGCGCGTGAGCTGGGCGTAGGCAGCGGGCCAGCGGGCGGCGCCTTCGACGTCGGCGGGTTCGAGGCCGTGGAGTGCCTGGTGGAGCGGGTGGAAGTCGGCGAAGCCGTCCGGTGGGCGCACGAGAAGCGCGAGTCTGTCCACGATCTTCCCCGACCGTACTTTCACCGCTCCCACCGCACACACCGATGCCCGGTTGTGATTGGCGGTCTCGAAGTCCACCGCTGTGAAATCGATGCCCATGTCGCACTCCCACGTCGCCCCGGACGACTACCGGCGGGTACCGTGCCCGTCGCACCAGTGTCCCACTGAGGCGCGGGAGCGGACCAGAGTGTTTCACAAGGCGGCTTGTCCGCGGACCACGGTGCGACCCGCGCGCACAGGATGGCGCGCGGGTCGGAGGCGCCGAGTCCGTTCCACGTGAAACGGGCGCGGCCGACCGCGGGTCGACTCCCGGATCGCCGGTTCACGACCGATGACAGAATGACCGGATGCGCGCATTCGTCGAGGCCCTGGACCGTCATCAGGTGGCGCTGTATCTTCTCGCGATCGCCGCGGGCGTCGTCGTCGGCGTCGTCGCACCTGCCGCATCCGCATCCCTCTCCATCGCCATCAACCCGGCGCTCGCGCTGCTCATCTTCGCGACGTTCCTCGGGGTGCCGTTCACCCGACTGGGCGCGGGCCTACGAGACGGGCGGTTCCTCGCCGCGGTTTTCGGGGTGAACTTCGCGCTCGTGCCGCTCGTCGTGTGGGCGCTCACCAGGCCGTTCGCGGCGGGAGACTCCTCCGACACCGGCCTCCTGCTCGGCATCCTCCTCGTGCTCCTCACGCCGTGCGTCGACTACGTCCTCGTCTTCACGAGGCTCGCCGGGGGCCAGGCCGAGCGGCTCCTCGCACTCACGCCGCTGCTCATGCTCGCGCAAATGGCGCTGCTTCCCGTCTACCTCTGGCTCTTCCTCGGTTCCGAGGCGGCGCGCATCGTCAGGCCGGGCCCGTTCCTCGAGGCGTTCCTCCTGCTCATCGCCCTGCCGCTCCTCGCCTCGGTGCTCGTGCGGTGGGCGTCGGAGCGCTCACGCGCAGTGCGCCTCTTCGGCGACACCGTCTTCGACGCGATGGTCCCGCTCATGATGCTCACGATGTTCCTCGTCGTCACCTCGCAGATCGGGGCGGTAGGCGGGGCGATCGGTGCACTCCTTCCCGCGATCCCGGTGTTCCTCGCCTTCGCAGCCGTCATGGTCGTTCTGGGACGGATCGTCGGACGGGCGGCACGCCTCGACGTCCCGAGGCGCCGCGCCCTCGTCTTCACCGGCGTCACCCGCAACTCCCTCGTCGTCCTGCCGCTCGCACTCGCACTGCCCGGAACGGGAGCCGTGGCGGGCCACTCCCCCGCCGCAGGCGTCGGCGCGTCCACGGCAGCCGGAAGCGGCACGATCGGCGTCACTCCCGACACCGCGGACGCCGCTCTCGCCCCGCTCGTCGTCGTCACCCAGACCCTCGTCGAGCTCCTCGTGATGGTCGCCCTCGTCCGCCTCGTACCGAAGCTGATCCCCGAGAACCGCTGACTCCTCTCCTCGCCGGTGCTGCACTGTCGCCGATCGTGTTGATTCCGGCCCGAAATCAGCACGATCGGCGACACCGAACCCGCAGCGAACAGGCCCCAACGCTCCTAGACTCGGCACCAGTAGGCACAGTCCCCCACCTCGAAGGAGAGGCCATGACGCAGCCCTCGAACTCCGCCGGCGATCCGACACCGAACACACCGGCCACGGACGCTCCTACCGCAGGCGCATCAACCACGGACACTCCCACCGCGGAGTCCGCCCTCCACGTCGACACCACCGGCGGCACGGTCGCCGGGTTCACGCGGTTCGGTACGCACGCGTGGCTCGGGATCCCCTATGCCGAGGCGCCGGTCGGGACCCGGCGGTTCCGGCGTCCGGAGAGGGCGCCTCGGGAGGGGAATGCGCGGGACGGTGTGCGCGAGGCGACGGCCTTCGGGCCTTCTCCCGTGCAGCCTCCGCTCGCGGAGGCGTTCGGTGGGATCGGGGTCGATCCGGAGGCGGCTCCGCAGGGCGAGGACTGCCTCACGCTCAACGTCGTGCGCCCGGCGGATCCGCAGGCCACCGGACCGCTGCCGGTCATGGTGTGGATCTACGGCGGCGCGTTCCTCATCGGCGGCACGAAGTTGTATCCGGCGCACGAGTTCGCACGACGGGCGGACGTCGTCCATGTGTCGATGAACTACCGGGTGGGCGCGTTCGGGTTCTTCGACCTTACGTCGCTGAGCACGGACGAGTACTCCTTCGAGTCGAACGCCGGACTGCACGACCAGATCGCCGCGCTGCAGTGGGTGCAGGAAAACATTGCGGCGTTCGGCGGTGATCCGGAGAACGTGACGATCTTCGGGGAGTCGGCCGGCGCGATGTCCGTGCTCGCCCTCATGTGCATGCCGGCGGCGCGCGGGCTGTTCCACCGGGCGATCGCGCAGTCGCCGGCACCCGCCTCGGGGTATCCGGCGGAACTCCACGCGGAATGGGCGCTCGCGTTCGCACGGTTCCTCGCCCCCGAGGCGGTCGCCGCCGGGCCCGAGGCCACCGCCCGGGCCCTCGTCGAGGCCTCCACCCGCGACATCCAGGCCGCCACCGCACGCACCATGGAGTGGGTGAAGCGCGAGTATCCGGGGAAGTCGCCGCTCGCGCCGTGCATCGACGGGGAGTCGCTGCCGGCGAAGCAGTTGGGGATGCTCGCGGAGGGCACGGCGGCGCCGGTGCCGCTCGTCATCGGGACGAACGAGAACGAGGGGCGTCTGTTCCGGATGGGTCTCGATGCGAGGCGCAGCGAGGAGACGGTGCCGGTCACGGAGGAGTCGCTCACGCGGATCCTCGCGGTACGTCCCGGTTTCGAGGATCTGCTCGCGGAGTACCCGGGGTGGCCCGAGGCGGAGGCCGCCTCCCAGCTCGGCGGCGACCTCCTCTTCTGGTACCCGAGCACCGTCGCGGCGGACAGCCATTCCCACCACGCGCCGGTGTGGATGTACCGCTACGACTACGTCTCCGGGATCCCCGCGTTCGGTGCCGGCGGGGCGACGCACGGGGCAGAGATCGCGCACCTGTACGGGCGGAGCCTCGTGTACGCGCAGCAGCGGAAGGAGAAGGGACTGAGCGGGTTCGAGGAGGCGGGCGAGCGCGACGCCGCGTTCTCCGAGGCGCTCATCGGACTGTGGTCGACGTTCGCGCACACCGGCGTTCCCGGGAACTGG
Organism: Brevibacterium samyangense; assembly: GCF_039529845.1. Lineage (NCBI taxonomy): Bacteria > Bacillati > Actinomycetota > Actinomycetes > Micrococcales > Brevibacteriaceae > Brevibacterium > Brevibacterium samyangense. Next base: position 69,476 of record NZ_BAAANO010000014.1, read on the forward strand.
CCGGAGTACGACGCGGTGCACCGCCGCACCCTCGTCCTCGATCACCCGCTGCGCGCGGAGGAGAACCCGTGGGCGACCAAGCGCGAGGCGTGGGAGCGGTACCTGCACGGGAGGTGAGGCGGGCCGGGGTCGGGGTCGGGCTCGGGCTCGGGAGCGGCGGATCATTCCGTACTCCGGCATTCCACCCACCGGCGTTCCATCCACACCGAACACCCGTTCAGTTCCTTTGAAGAATCCGCGCGGCGAACCGTTGACAGGGCCTTCCGTCGTCCAGAATCCACAGGTTCGACGCATCGACCTCGACATCGTTCGAGTCCTTGCGCTTGGGGAAAAGCAGCTCGTGGACGCGGTCTTCGCGAGCATACTTGCCATCTCCGTCCGACTCGATGAGTTTTGCGAGGATGTCGAGGGTCGTGCGGCGCCGAGCAACGTGCCTTCGGGCGACCTTCTCTCGGAGCGCGACAGCGCTTCATCGAACCATGAAGGAGTAGTCGGAATGTCCACTGCCAAGGTCGCTCTCGTCTCGGGCGCAGGTCAGGGAATCGGTCGCGGAATCGCGCTCCAGCTCGCGAAGGACGGCTTCGACGTCGCCGTCGCAGACCTCACGTTCCAGGAGGAGAAGGCGCGCGGCGTCGTCGCGGAGATCGAGGCGCTGGGCCGCCGTGCAATCTTCGTGGCTGCCGACGTGTCGAAGAAGGAAGACGTCGTCGCCGCTGTGGACGCAGCCGCCACGCAGCTCGGCGGGTTCGACGTCATCGTGAACAACGCGGGCATCGCGCAGGTCAAGCCGATCCTCGACGTGACGGCGGAAGAGCTCGACAAGATCTTCTCCATCAACGTGAACAGCGTGGTCTTCGGCATCCAGGCCGCTGCCGACAAGTTCATCGAGCTCGGTGTGAAGGGCAAGATCATCTCCGCCGCCTCGATCGCGTCGATCAAGGGCTTCCCGATCCTCGGCGCGTACTCGGCGTCGAAGTTCGCCGTGCGCGGCCTCACGCAGGTCGCGGCGCAGGAGCTCGCCCCGAAGGGCATCACCGTCAACGCGTACGCTCCCGGCATCGTCGGCACGGGCATGTGGGACCTCATCGACGAGAAGCTGTCGGAGATCAACGGCAAGCCGCGGGGCCAGAACCTCAAGGAGAACGTCGAGAGCATCGCCCTCGGCCGCATCGAGACGCCCGAAGATGTCGCGAACGTCGTGTCGTTCCTCGCAAGCGAGAAGGCCGACTACGTGACCGGCCAGGTGCTGCTCGTGGACGGCGGAATGCTCTACAACTGATGCATCCGAAGGGGGCGCGGGGAGGACATGTCCTTCCCGCGCCCCCTTTTTTTGCGAAGTCTTCGCGAGGACGCCGCGCCCGGCCGGTTCCTCATCAGGCCGCCGGCAGGTGCCGGCGCCAGCTGAGCGCGACGATCCCGACGCTGACCGCCGCCAGGACCGCGCCGGCGAGGAACATCGTCGTGTACGGGATCCACGTGCCGAGCGCGGCGAGGATCGCCGGGATGAAGAACCCGAGATACGTCAGTGAGTAGTACACCGCGGTGAGTCCGGCAAGATCGCGCGGACCGGCGATCCGCTGAATCTCGCGCAGTCCCCCGACGAGCAGCATGCCGTAGGCCGCGCCGAGTGCCGCGGCGGCCACGAACGCCCAGGCGAGCGAGTTGAGGCTCACCGCGACGGCGGCCAGGATCATGGCGGGAACGGTGACCGTCAGCGCGATCCCGATGCCGCGGGCCGACAGCGGGGTGTCGACCTTCGCGGCGAACCGCTGCACCGCGACACCGCAGCCGAGCGCGACGACGCACAGCAGACCCGACACACCGATCTGCAGTCCCGGCGCCTGCGACATCATGAGGCCCGGCAGGATCGCGTACGCGCTTGCGGCGGTGCCGAAGACCCACGGCGCCATCGGGACGACGACGAGGAGGAACCGGCGGTGCATCGCGGTGGGGATGCGCAGGTCGGCGAGGAGCGGCCCAGAGGTGTCTCGGCGCGGCCGGCTCTCCGGCGCCGCCCACAGCAGCACGAGCGCGACGAGGGTGAGGGCGATGTGCAGGAGGTAGGGCGACGCGGTGGGGATCGGGCCGAACTGCCCGAGCGCCGCAGCGAATCCGGCGCCCAGCGCGAACCCGGACGTCAGTGCGAGTGCAGCGCGTGAGGCGCCACGGCCGTCGACGGCGCGGGTCGTGAACGGAGGCTCGGAGAGCTCTTTCACCCAGCTCGTGCCGACTGCCATCACGAGCCCCAGCGCGATACCCGACAGCACCCGCCCGGCGAACAGGAGCGGCATCGAGGAAGCCCCGACGGCGAGGAGCGTGCTGCCCGCAATCGCGATGATCGGGGCGGGGACGAACAGCGGTCGGCGGCCGTACCGGTCGGACAGCGGGCCGCCGAGAAGGAGCGCGGGCACGATGCCCAGGACATATGCCCCGAGCAGTACATTCACGCTGAAGGCGCTCATCTGGTCGATCTGGCGGTACATCACGAGCAGCGGTGTGAACTCGTTTCCACCCCACGCGACAGCGAACAGGGCAGCGCTCACGCGCATCCAGGGGACGATCGCGATCCGCTCTCCGGCGGCGGCTCCCTCGGAGGACATCTCACTCATGACAGCAGCTCCAGGTGGGTCTTCTTGATGTGACGGCCGAGTGCCACCTCGAACGCCGCGGTCTCGCCATCGCCGATGAGGCGGACGAGCAATCCGTGATCGTCGAGCACCTGCTCGGCTCGGTCGTCGCGTCGCCAGAGCGACCACGCGAGCATCCGCCTCTGCCGATCGCGCAGCGTCGCGAAGAACTCTGCGAGCAGGGCGTTCCCGCCGGCCGCGACGATCCGGGCGTGGAAGGCCGTGTCTGCCTCGGCGAGCCGCGCGAGGTCGGATGCCTCGTACGCGCGGCGTTGCTCGTCGAGAATGTCGGAGAGCTCGTCGACGACGTCCTGCACCCGTTCGGAGTCTCGGACGAGCCGCCGCACGGCATCGGTCTCGATGAGGATGCGCGCCTCGACGACGTCGTCGAGCTCTCCCGGCGTCACATCGCGGATCAGCGCACCGCGCTTGGGGTACAGCCGCATCCACCCCTCGACCTGCAAGCGCAGGAACGCCTCGCGGACGGGGGTGCGGCTCATCCCGAGTTCGTCGGCGATCGTTCCTTCGCTGACCATCGTCCCGCTGGCGAGATCGCCGTCGAGGATCCGCTCCTTGACCTTCGCGTACGCGGCATCCGCGGCGGATGCCTCCGTCTCCTGATGCTCCATGACCCCGTCCCCGTGCTGATGAACAAGATAGATACTAGTTGCATCTCAGCCCGGTGCAAAGTGGCTCTTCGGACATTCGGTGGGGGTCATGGGGTGAGGCCGCCGGCGGCGAGGAGCATGCGGAGGCGGTAGTTGTGCCGGTTGCGATAGCCGCGGGCGAGGCGCCGGTGCAGCTCGATGATTCCGTTGATCGCCTCGGTGCCGCCGTTGTTCGCGCGCCCGGTCGCGAAATACGCGAGGAACGCTGACCGCCACCGGCGCAGGGTGCGACCGAGGCGGGCGATCTCCGGGATCGGGCAGGTGTGGAATGTCTCGGCGACTCGCTCCGCGATTCGGCGGCCCTCGGCGAGATCCTTCGCGTGGTAGGCGGATCGCAGTTGCTGCGCGCACTGCCACGCAACGAACACCTCGTCGTGCGCAGGATCTGCCTCGATCGCCGCGGCCAGCCTAACTCGCTGCTTGTCGGTGAGGTTCTCCGCTCCGGCGCGCAGGATGGTCTGGATCCCGTAGAGCGGCTCTCCCTTGCGTCCGCGGTGGCCGAGCGTGTCGTGTTGCACTCTGCGGCGGACCTCGTCGACCGCGGCGGTGCCGAGTTTCACGACATGGAACGCGTCGAGCACCGCGACAGCGTCTTCCAGCTTGTCGTTGATCGCGGTCTTGTATCCGGCGAAGGGATCCAACGCCGCCACCTCCACGTTTTTCCGGAACGCGTCGCCGCGCTCACCGAGCCAAGTCGCGTAGGCCTTCCCGGACCGGCCGGGTACGAGATCCAGTAGCCGCGCACGCACCCGGCCGTGCTCGTCGCGGGTGAGGTCGACCATCCCCGTCAGTTCCTTCGGACCGCGCTTGCGTGGATCGACGTGATGCCAGACATGCTCGTCGACACCGAACGTCGTGACGCCATCGAACCGGGATTCGTCCGCGGCGAGGCACACGAGTTCGGGCTCGACGGCGCGCCACACGGTCTTCCACGATGTTCCGAGCTGACGGGCGAGCCCAGCGATGGTCGCGTGCTCGCCTTCCGATCGTTCCGTTTCCGATTCCGAGGAGAAGGCATGACTCCGCGCATTGTGGCGAATCGCCGCCAGTTCCTGTCCCTGTCCGCGGCGGTGGCCGGCACTGCGGTGTTCACGACCGCGTGCGGGCGGACCCAGGCGAGTGTCGGGGGTCTGAGCGACCCGTTCGTGTGGTCGACGTACGGGACGGGGACGTCGACGTACAACGACCTGGCGGCGGTGTCGGATGCGGTGGCGTCGGACACCGGGGCGCGGGTGCGGATCATCACTTCGGACACGCCGGTGGGCCGCTTGGCGGCGATGCGGGCGGATATCGCGCAGGCGGGGCGCCTCGGGGACGAGTACTTCTTCGGGTACCACGGGGTGAACGAGTTCGCGAACGAGGACTGGGGTCCGCAGGACCTGCGCATGGTGTGGGCGCCGTTGTCGCCGCACTCGCTCATGGTGAAGGGCGGGTCCGGGATCGAAACGTACGCGGACCTGGCCGGGAAACGGATTCCGCGGATCGCCGCGAATCCTTCGGTGAATATGAAGATCGAGGGGTTGCTCGCGTACGGCGGGCTCGCTCCGGAGGACGTCACCTGGGTGGACATCGGGTACGGGGATCAGCCGGAGGCATTGAAGACGGGGAAGATCGACACGCTGTACCAGCAGGTGTACGGGTCGCCGTTGTTCGAGCTCGAGTCGCAGATGGAGGTCGCGTGGCTGCCGCTCGACCCGGAGGACACGGAGGCGGTGAAGCGACTCATCGACCTCGTGCCGACGGTGAATGTGCTGCCGTTCTCGGGGGCGCCGGGGCAGGCGGAGGGCGAGGAGACGCACGGGCTCGTGTACACGCTGCCGATCTCCGTGTATGCCCACAAGAGCGCGGATGAGGTGTACGCCCTGGTGTCGTCGATGGCGCGGACGTTCCCGAAGTACGAGGACACGACGCTCAACACTCCGCGGTGGAATCCGGAGGACGTCGAGGTCATGCCGAAGCTCACCCCGTTCCACGACGGCACGGTCCGGTGGCTCACCGAGAACGGGATGTGGACGCCGGAAGCCGAGGCGAAGAACCAGGAACTCATCGCCGCGGGCGCTACCTACCGCGAGGAGTGGGCGAAATACCTGGCGACGGAGCCGAAGTCGGAGGAGATCGCGGAGGGCTGGCCGGCGTGGATCGCGGAGAAGATCACGGGGTGAAGGCAGTGGAAGAAGTGACGACCGTGGGGTGGAAGTAGTCGTACAGGCCCGCACCGATCGGTTCCTCGAAGTTGAGGATCATTTCAACGACGGGTGTGTTCTTCTCGTCTGCCATCGTGCTATCTACCGCGTTGGCCGCCCTGGCACGACCCAGGTAGAAGTAGTCGGTTCCCTCAGCATCACTGTTCTTCACGAACACCTCGATGCGTACGGTGTTATTCAGGATCGGCTGGATCTCAGCGCTCTTGAGCGTCCTATTGCTTTTCGTCGACCACGACATCGAGCTGTGGTCGATGAGGCCTTCTTTGTACGCCGTGGTGGCCGAAACATCGTCGGACTTGTTGAGCGTAATGAAGAGTGGGCACTCGCCTTCGTACACCCGGTACCCATACAACGTGCTCGAAAAGCTCCGCGGCCAACCGAACGTACGCGCGACATCGCGCCGGGAGTACTGCTTGCCGATGACAAACCGCTCTTCTGTGCCGTACCGATCGTGGGTCACTGCAAGGCTCGTCGCAACAGCATCGTCCACCGTTTCAGCGAAGGCGCCGCCCGCCTCGTATAGCGACCTGAAAGTTGGGTTCAGTGCGACCGATTCGCTCTCCAGACTCGCGAGCGGCTCTCCGTACTTCTTGGTATCGCCCTCGGAGAAACCAGTGAGCGTCAACGTATCGAGCGCTCCAGACAGTGCCGCTTCACTCACGAGCCCCCGCGTTGCAAGCACGTCTCGGACGTCCTGCAATGCCATTGACCCTTCTTCGAGGAGTTCTCGGAGCACGAGTGCCTCGTGCATCCGTTTCGCTGTGAGAACTTCTTGGCCAAGGAAGAGAAGGAACCGCTCCTCTGCGGCGGAGAAACCAGGTTCAAGCTTGAACACGCGGGCCATCAGCGCGTCATAGTGCTTCCAGGAGCCGCCGGAACCGATCAGCACTGGGTCCACGGACTTCTGCTCGTGGAAGTCGACGAGACGGGGGATCCTGCCGAGCTTGTTCCTGAGGTCCACGATTTCGGGCTTCAAGTGGGCGATGCCGTCGACCTTGGCACGGCTCAGTGATTCGAGGACGCGAGAGTGCGCGACACGATCGAAGTGAATGCTCGAGACGCCTGCCGTGACGCCTTGCTCTTCGGCATCAATGAGCGCCTTGCGAATGTTCTCCTTGTTGAACGACCGGTCTCCGAACAAAGCGATCGGGATGAGGTAGTTGTTGTCATAGTTCCCGATGAAGTCAATCGCAACCAGGTATTCCTTGCCAGGCGCCTTCCGCAGCCCGCGCCCAAGCTGCTGTGTGAAGACGATCGATGACTGGGTCTGCCGGAGGAACACCACCTGGTTCACGGAGGGGATGTCGATTCCTTCGTTGAAGATGTCGACAGTGAGGAGATAGTCCAGGTTCCCCTCTGCAAGTTGTACCGCGAGAGCTTCGCGCTCTGCCACAGAGTTCTTACCGCTGAGCGCAGCCGTTCGAAGTGGCCGCCCGTTCACCGTTTCGCCGTTAAGGGCTGCCGAGAGTCGCGCAGCTTCTTCGTTCCGACTACAGAACATGAGGCCCCTCACAGGGGTACCGGCATGACCGTACTTCTCAAGGGTGTCGACAATGTGCTGCACGCGGAGCCCTTGCGAGAGCTTCGAGAGGTCGTCTTTCGCGTTGCTCGTCTTCCCGTCGACGAAATCGACATCCGCCACACCGTAGTAATGGAAGGGCGCGAGCATGTCGTTCTCGAGAGCGTCGTTCAGTCGGATCTCGTACGCGAGATTGTGGTCGAACAGCGCGTATACGTCTGCGCCGTCCATGCGCTCGGGAGTTGCCGTCATTCCGAGGAGGAAATCTGGTTCAAGGTAGTCGATCACGGCGCGATGCTGATTCGCCGTGGCGCGGTGCGCCTCGTCAACAATGACGTAGTCGAAAGCGTCCCGAGGAATGGAGTTGAGAACCTCGGGACGCGCGAGGGTCTGGACAGTCGCAAACACGTGTTTGGCATCCAGGTCACGGCTCGCGCCGCTTACCTTGCCGAAGTCGCTAGGCGCCCCCGGCAGGACCTTCTTGAATTCCTCGATAGTGCGGTCGAGGATCTGCTCACGATGAACGATGAACAGCGCGCGCCTCGGCGCCGCTTGGCGTATTTCAAGCGCCGACAGAATCGTCTTGCCAGTGCCTGTCGCAGAAATGACGAGCGCTCGGCGTTCCCCGCTTGACCGGATCTGTTCGAGCGATGCCAACGCCAGAGTCTGCATGTCGTTCGGGACGATAAGTGAGTCAGTCGATTCCGGGCTCAGGTTCGCCGGCCGTCGAGCTTTCCGGCGCGGCATCGGCACATAAGTTCGCGCGTACTCATCGATCCACTCTTCCGACAAACGAGTGGACTCATTGAGCTGTTGTTCAACAAGAGCGTGGAACTGTCCCGCCAGATCGCTCTGCGGGTGAGCTGAGACCTTGAGATTCCACTCGCGGTTCGAGGTCAGCGCTCTCTCCGTCAGGTTCGAACTCCCCACCATCGCGGTGATGCCGTACTCGTTCTCGAAGATGTACCCCTTCGGGTGAAAAGCTTCGAGGTCGTGCAGTCGGACTTCAACACCGAGGCGCTCGAGATGCAGTAGTTCCCGGAGTGCCTCAGGCTTGTTGAATCCGAGGTAGGTCGACGTCGTAATTCGCCCCTGTCCCGAGAAGTCGGCCAGCTCTTGCTTGAGCATTGCTACAGCGGCCGACGTCACGAAAGCGACAGACCAGTCGAACGACGTACTCCTCTTCAGTTCCTCGCGCAGAATGCGAAGTGCAGACCCCTCCTCTCCGTCGTTGACGACCACTCGCGGGTTGAACCGCTTAGGCGCCCGT
>NZ_BAAANO010000014.1:77792-86974 GCF_039529845.1 Brevibacterium samyangense
CAATGTCGACCCCAAGGGGTTCCTCCGGCGGCGAGAAGAGATCGAACTTCATGATGCGTATGCCGCGATGATTTTCTCGACAGCTGGCACATCGGCAGGGGCCCATTCGAGCGTCGTCATGTCGGCAGGGGCGAGCCATCGCACGTCCGCGTGCTCTGTCAGGACGGGAGTTCCGCTGAGAAGGGTGCAGTAGTAGGTCGACAGGGTCACGATTCCGAAGTCGTATTCGTACGACGTGGTGTCCACGTGTTCGCCAACCTCGACCTCGCACTCGAGCTCTTCCCTGATCTCACGAGCCAAAGCCTGTTCCGGCTGCTCGCCGGGCTCGATCTTGCCGCCGGGAAACTCCCAATACCCCTCAAGCGCACCGGGTCCGCGCTGTGCACACAAGACTTCACCGTTCGCCATGATCACAGCACCGACGACATTGATCTGCTTCTTCACCAGAGGAGCCCTTCTACGTTGACGACGGTCAAAGGCTATCCGTCGTGAGAGACACCGTAGAAACCGGCTTCACCACGAAGAACACATACCCGTAGAACTCCCCGAACCGGTCGAAGAGGTTCGCCTCTTCCAGCCCCATCTGCACGAACTCGACGGCGGCAGGGTCCTTGCCGTAGTCCTCGATGAACTTCGGGGAACGAGCGCGGATCGGCTCGTAATAGTTGTCGGTCCACGCCGACTGCGGCAGCTCGAACCAGTCGACGACCTCGTACCCGGACGCCTCGATCACGGCGAGCTTCTGCTCCACCGTCGCGATCTCGGGGTACGCCTCGGTCCAGAACTCGACGATCTCCGCCGGCCGCTCATCCGTCGTCCAGCACAGATCCGACACGACGAGGTGCCCACCGGGCGCGATGAACTGCTTCCAGTACTCCAGCCCGCGCGTGAACCCGAGGTGATAGATCGACCCCTCGGACCACACCAGCTCGAACGAGCCCGGTTCCACCGTCAACTCGTCGAACGACTCGAGCAGCGGCGTCACCCGACCACCGACCTGCATCCGCCGCGCCCTCTCCTCGAGCTCCTCGAGGAACTCCGGCAGCACGTCCACGGCCGTGATCTGCGCGTTCGTGTGCATCGCGAGCACCATCGTCTGCGCACCGGTCCCGCACCCGAGGTCGAGGATCGACTTCACACCCGTCCAGTCCGGCACCGCCTTGAGCGCCTGCAGCGTCGACTCATCACTCCCCGGCCCCTGCCGGTAGGCGTCGCGGTGGAAAGCAACAGCGAAGTCCATGGGATCCATGCGGGTCTCGTCTCCGGGCCTCCCGGCCCTACACACGTTTCGAATGTCTCTGCCCCGACCCTACGGGGACCCACGGACGCAGAACCGGCAAATCGACTCCGAACTCGCCACAAGGTGCGGAGATCGGACCTTCACGCATGAGTTCTCGATTCATTACTTCAGTTTTCAATGACAGTGACGGTTCTCACCGCTCTACCCCGGGCGGGGAGTCTTAGCATCAACAGTGACGCATAAGTGAGCGATTCATAACCCCCTGGCACTTCGAGCCGGGAAGGTAGACATCCCCGCTCACGCCGTGCGCCCCGACCTGCAGAAAGAAACCGCTCTCATGCCCACCACCGTCACCGCCGCCGTCAACGAGACCGTCGGCGCACCCTTCACCTTCCAGGACGTCACTCTCGAGGACCCCCGTCCGAACGAGCTCCTCGTCCGCATCACCTCCACCGGCCTCTGCCACACCGACCTCGCCGTCCTCGGCGGCGACATGCCCGCACCGTTCCCCGCGATCCTCGGGCACGAGGGCGCCGGCGTCGTCGAACAGGTCGGCTCGGGCGTCACCGGGTTCTCCGTCGGCGACCGCGTCGGCCTCTCCTTCGCCTCCTGCGGCCACTGCGAGAACTGCCTCGCCGGCCGCGAGGCCTACTGCGACAACTTCATGCCACTCAACTTCGGTGGTGCCCGTGAGGACGGCTCCACCACCTTCACCCGCACGAACCAGGAGACCGGAAAGGCGGAGACCGTCCACGGCTCCTTCTTCGGTCAGTCCTCGTTCGCCACCTACGCGCTCGTCGAGGCGCGCAACGCGGTCAAGGTCCCCGAGGGCATCGACCCCGACCTCGTCGGCCCGCTCGGCTGCGGCATCCAGACCGGTGCCGGCGCTGTCCTCAACACGCTCAATGTCGGTTCGGGCGACTCGATCGTCGTCTCCGGCACGGGAGCCGTCGGCCTCTCCGCGATCATGGCCGCAGCCGCCACCGGCGCCACGACGATCATCGCCGTCGACATCATCGAGTCCCGCCTCGAGGAGGCGAAGCGCCTCGGCGCCACCCACACCCTCAACTCGAAGGACGTCGACGTCGTCGCCTCCGTCCTCGAGCTCACCGGAGGCCGCGGCACCGACTTCGCCGTCGACACCACCGGTGTCGCCCCGGTGGTCGAACAGGTCATCGCCGCCACCTCCTTCGGCGGCACGATCGGGCTCCTCGGCGTCGCCAAGCCCACCGCGACGATCGGTCTCGCGGCGATGTCCGGCAAGCGCGTCCTCAACCTCATCGAGGGTGACGCCGTCCCGCAGAACTTCATCCCAAAGCTCATCGACCTCTACAAGGCCGGCCGCTTCCCCTTCGACACCCTCGTGACGACCTACCCCTTCACGGACATCGACCGCGCGATCGAGGACACGAAGACCGGAGCCGCCGTGAAGGCGATCCTCACGATGAACTGAACAGAACCCGACAGCGCTTCTGAACAGCACCACCGACCGCACCGAACACCGCGGCGCGCGTCACACTTCTGGGCCGGTCCGGGCACTAATGTGAATCCCGACCCGTCCCGCGGTCACCCCGCGGGCAACCCCACGGGCGCACCCCTCGCGCCCGGACCGACCCAGGAGCCCATCCCCATGACCGACTCCGCACCCATGAACGGTGCCGACTCCCTCCTCCAGACCCTCGAGGCCAACGATGTCGAGGTCTGCTTCGGCAACCCCGGCACCTCGGAGATGCACTTCGTCGCCGCCCTCGAAAAGACCGAGAAGATCCGCGGCGTCCTCGGCCTCTTCGAAGGCACCGTCACCGGCGCCGCCGACGGCTACGGACGCATGACCGGCAAACCGGCCGCGACCCTCCTCCACCTCGGCCCCGGCCTCGCGAACGGCCTTTCCAACCTCCACAACGCCCTCCGCGCGAAGTCCCCCATCGTCAACGTCATCGGCGACCACGCGAGCTACCACCGCGAGCTCGACGCGCCCCTCACCTCGGACATCGAGGGCACCGCCCGCCCGTTCAGCCACTGGGTGCGCACCACCGCCGGCGCCGACTCCCTCTCCGCGGACACCGCCGAGGCCGTCGCCACCGCCCGCGAGGGCAAGATCGCCTCCCTCATCCTCCCGGCCGACGCCGCCTGGAACGAGGTCACCCAGGGCGAGACGATCATCGCCCGCACCCCCGTCGACCGCCGCACCGTCGACGAGGACGCCGTCGCCCGCGCGGCCGAGGTGCTCACCACCGCCGGCCCGAAGACCGCCTTCGTCTTCGGCGAGGGCGCCGTCGACCAGGAATCCCTCGAGGCCGCCTCCCGCATCGCCGCTCTCACCGGCGCCACCGTCCTCACCCACACCTTCATCTCCCGCCTGCCGCGCGGCGCCGGCCGCTACAACGTCGACAAACTCCCCTACGCGATCAAGCTCTCGCAGCCGCTCATGGAGGAGTACGACAACGTCGTCCTCGTCGGTGCGAAGATCCCCGTCGGCTTCTTCGCCTACCCCGGACGCCGCAGCCTCATCGCCCCCGGCGGCACCTTCTTCATCGACCTCGGCGGCCCGGGCTCCGACCCCCTCGGCGGCATCCGTCTGCTCGCCGAGCGACTGGGTGCCGACGGCACCGGCGCCTCGGCCGTGGCGAAGACGGAACTGCAGGTTCCGGACGCCCGCCCGACCGGCACGATCACCCCGGAGAAGCTCGGCTACTTCATCGCCGGCGCCATCCCGGAGAACGCGATCGTCCTCGACGAATCCCTCACCACCGGCGGGAACTTCTACCAGACCACCGCGTCCGCCGCCCCGCACGACTACCTCGGCGGCACCGGCGGTTCGATCGGGTGGGCGATGCCGGGTGCCGTGGGCGCCTCCATCGCGTGCCCCGACCGCAAGGTCATCACCCTCGAGTCGGACGGTTCGGCCATGTACCAGCTGCAGGCACTGTGGACGATGGCGCGCGAGAACCTCGACGTCGTCACCCTCATCTTCGCGAACCGCAAGTACCAGATCCTCCGCAACGAAATGGAGAACGTGGGCGTCGACAACGTCGGCAAGAAGTCCGGCGCACTCCTCGACCTCGACAACCCCGTCATCGACTTCGTTTCCCTCGCCCGCGGCATGGGCGTCCCCTCCGCCCGCGCGACGACGATGGAGGAACTCGGCAAGGCCTTCGACAACGCCCTCGCCTCCGAGGGCCCCGCACTCATCGAGGTGGTTCTCTGATGTCGTACATCGTTCCCGAGGCGCTCCACACCTCCGCGCCTGTCCCCGCACCCGAGCCGAAACTCACCGAGGAACAGCGGCAGGCGATCCTCGCCGCCGTCGAGGCGAACTGGGAGAAGCAGGTCGCCCTCACCCAGGAACTCGTCGCGATCCCGTCGCTGCGCAACGAGGAGGGTGCCGTCCAGGAACGGCTGGCCGCGGCGTTCGCCGAGCGCGGCCTCGAGGTCGACTCCTGGCACATGAACCCGGACGAGCTCGCCGCCCATCCGGGCGCCGGCTCCACCGATCGGGACTACGAGCAGGCGCTCGTCGTCGTGGGCACCCACACCCCCTCCGTCCCCGAGGCGGACCAGGGTCCCAGCCTCATCCTCAACGGGCACATCGACGTCGTCCCGGTGGGCGCACCCGAACAGTGGGAGCGCGATCCCTTCGAACCAGCGATTGTCGACGGCTGGCTGCACGGGCGTGGGTCCGGTGACATGAAGGCCGGCCTTGTCGGCCTGCTGTCCGCGTACGACGCGATCCGTGCAGCCGGCATGGAACCCGCCGGCCGGATCCACATCGAGTCCGTCCCCGAGGAGGAGAGCACCGGCCACGGCACGCTCGCAACGATCCTCCGCGGATACCTCGCGGACGCCGTCCTCATCGGCGAACCGACCGACGGTGCGATCGAACGCGCGCAGATCGGTCTCATGTGGGTGAAGATCCGCCTCACCGGCAAGGCCGCGCACGCCTCCATCATGAAGGAGGGGTTCAACGCGATCGATGCCGCCTACGCGATGATCGGAGACCTCCGGAAGCTCGAGGACGAGTGGAACATCAAGGCCAAGGAGAACCCCCTCTACGCGCCGATCGCCCACCCCATCAACTTCAATGTCGGCACCATCCGCGGTGGCGACTGGCCGTCCTCCGTGCCGGACTGGTGCGAGATGGTCGTGCGCACCGCGGTGCCCGTCGGCATGGACGTCGCGGACGGATGGGAGGAGATCCAGGAACGCGTCCACCGGGCTGTGCTCGAGAACCCCGGCCTCGAGGGAGCGACAGCGACCGTCGAACGCGTGGGGTACTTCAGCAACCCGCACGAGGTGCCCGAGGGCAGCGCGCAGGAGGCGCTCCTCGACGAGATGGTGCAGTACGCGACCGGTGACCGCCCCAAGAAGGCAGCACTCACCGGTTATATGGACGCCCGCTTGTTCGGCGAGTACCACGACATCCCGACGCTCGTGTACGGCCCCGAGGTCGAGGGCCTCCACGCACCGGCCGAGAAGGTGAACCTCGCCTCCGTGCTCGAGTGCACGAAGACGACGGCCCTCTTCATCGCGGAGTGGTGCGGGGTCGTGCCGAAGGCGGAGTGATCATCATCGACCTGTGAATGCGAGAAGGGCCCGGGGGATAATCCCCGGGCCCTTCTCTCGCACCACGCTGCAACTGTTTCAACCACGCCCACACAATGAGACGCAGCCGGCGATGTATGCGTCTCTTTGTGGGCTCATCCCAATCGGGGGTGTAGGAGTTGGGGCCTGAAGCCGCCGGTCTCGAGCAGGCTTCGGGCGATGTAGTTGGTCAGGTTGCGGAACCCGAGTGCGGAGCCGCGCAGGTGTTCGAGCCGTCCGTTGAGTGCCTCGGTCGGCCCGTTGCTGGTGCCGGGTCGTTCGAAGTAGGCGAGCACGTCGGCGGCTCGCTTCTTCAGGGTCCGGCCCAGTGTGGTGAGCTCGGTGAGCACCTTGGGGACGCCGGCGCTGAGGTCGGTGATCAGCTTCTCCATGAGCTCGCGGCCGCGTTGCCGGTCCTCGTGGCGATAGGCGGCGATCATCCGCTGGTAGAAACCCCAGGTCGCCTCGACCTCGACGTGAGCGTCATCAACGAACAGCGCGCGTAGCCTGTCGCTCTGCTTGTCGGTGAGCAGGTCCGAGCCGGTGTGCAGCGTGCGCCGCGACTTGTAGAGCGGATCGTCCCTGAACCCACGGTGCCCGTGGATCGCGAGTTGGACCCGGCGCCGGCACCTGTCGAGGGCGTCACCGGCCAGGCGCACGACGTGGAAGGGATCCATCACCGTGACCGCGTCCGGGATCTCCTCCGCAGCGGCGGTCTTGAACCCGTGAAGCCGTCCATCGCGACCACCTCGACCGCGTCACGGAAGGCGTCGTCGCGGTCGGCGAGCCAGGTCTTGAACGCCGCCTTCGACCGGCCCTCGACCATGTCCAGCAGCCTTGCTGGGCCGGCGCCATCGTGGACCGGGGTGAGGTCGATGATCACGGTGACGTACTTGTCGCCACGCCTGGTGTGGCGCCAGACGTGCTCATCGACGCCAATCACCTTCACGCCCTCGAACCGCGTGGGGTCGTTGATCAGCAGCCGCTTGCCTTCGGCCACGACCGCGTTGTTGGCGGTGTCCCACGCGACCCCGAGTCCCTCGGCGACACGGGCGACGGTGAGGTGTGCGACCACGATCCCTTCCAGCGCTCACCGCAGCCCGGTGCGCGAGAGCTTCGCGCGTGGCTCCGCCGCGGCGCTGGTGTCTTGGCGCCACACGTGTCCGCAGTCTGCACAGCGGTAGCGGCGCACTACAACTTCCAGCACGGTCGGTCGCCAGCCCAGCGGCTCGTGGGCCAACCGCCGGATCACGGTGTCACGAGCGGCGCCTTCGCTGCCGCACCGTCGGCACGACTGATCTGATTCCACCACGCGGCACGCGAGGACCGCACGATCCGGTTCAAGTCGTTGCCCGATCACGCTCAGACCGAGGCCGTCGAGTCGAGCGAAGGCGGTCAGGTCAGGGCGGCCGAAGCCGGGCGGCGGGGTAGCGTCGGGCACGTCGAGGTCTTTCCGATGGATGGCGTAGGAACCTCCATCGTCGGGAGACCTCGACGTCTATCTGCGGACCGACTCGGCGGGGCGCGATCGTCTCGTGCGTTGGCGGACTACGGGAGCTTGGACGCGAGGACGTCGGCCGCCAGGATCTCGGGTGCTGCGCCGAGGAGGTGCTGGTTGGCCATCAGGGCTGCGACGATGGCGCCGTTGGCGTGGGCGTCGCGAGCGGCTTCGTCGGGGAATGCATCGAAGATCCAGAAGGTGTCGGCGTGGGTCCTGACCGCGAACCAGACAA
The DNA here is from genome assembly GCF_039529845.1 of Brevibacterium samyangense. Classification (NCBI taxonomy): domain Bacteria; kingdom Bacillati; phylum Actinomycetota; class Actinomycetes; order Micrococcales; family Brevibacteriaceae; genus Brevibacterium; species Brevibacterium samyangense. The sequence continues at coordinate 85,347 of NZ_BAAANO010000014.1, forward strand.
TCGTTCCTACTTCTTCGTTGGCGAGTGCGACAGCGCCGGCGAGCAGGTCGGCGACCGCGTCGTGCTGTCCATCGGCCGCGACGATCTTGGCGACGAAGGCATACGGAAGTGATGCGGGTGTGGACATGAGGGACTCTCCTTGACGTCGGGGTTCTTCGTTGGACGAGTTCAGCGTATGACGAGCGAGGGCCGGTGGGGAGTGGCGCATACGGCAGTATTGCTATTGTTTACGTCATGCGTATCGGACTGATCGCGATCGACGGCTGCTTCGGTTCCGCTATCGCGTCGATCATCGACATCGTGCGGGTGGCCGACGGAGCCCGCGGCGATGTCGACCCGCGGATCGACCCGATCGAACTCGCCATCCTCGGACCGAAACGGCGAGTGACCACGACGGCATCGATGACCCTGTCGGTGGACCACCCGCTGCCGGAGTCCGGAGAGTTCGACGTGGTCGTCGTCCCTGCGCTTGGAACCCTCACGGCCGCCGCGACCCACGACGCCCTCCAGAGTCGAGATGCTCGTTCGGTCATCGCCTCACTCGGGCGCCTCGACGACGCGACCACCCGGATCGCCGCGGCGTGCACCGGCGTGTTCGCCGTCGCCGAGACAGGACGGATGCATCATCGGCGGGCGACGACCAGCTGGTTCCTGGGGCCGGAGTTCCGGAAGCGCTATCCGACCGTCGCCCTCGATCTCGACACCATGGTCGTGGTCGACGGGAACCTCGTCACCGCCGGCGCCGCCTTCGCCCACATCGACCTCGCGCTCTCACTCGTGCGATCGATCAGCCCCGACCTAGCCCAACATGTCGCCAAGCTACTCATCATCGACGAGCGCCCGTCGCAGGCGGCTTTCGTCGCCTACGAACATCTCCGGCACGAGGACCCGATCGTCGTCGAGTTCGAACGCTTCGTGCGCGCCCGCCTGGACGAACCGTTCAACGTCGCCTTCGTCGCGCAGTCGCTCGGCACCAGCCGGCGCACCCTCGAACGACGGGTCCGTGCGGCGCTCAACCTCACTCCGCTCGGCTTCGTCCAACGGCTTCGCACCGAACGAGCTCGACACCTCTCAGCAACCACGGACCTCACCTCCGCCGAGATCGCGCTACGGGTCGGCTACGCAAACGCCGAGACTCTGCGCTCCCTCCTGCGCAGGGAGCGACGCCGTTCCTGACCTATCGCCATGCCTGTACCTTGTGTCCTAGCGCTCGGTTGGAACCACCTCTCAGCACGTCGCGTCGACGCTCCTGCGTCGCCCCTGGACTACCCACTCGACACGCCCGCAGCACAGCCCATGTGACGTGCCCCGGCTTCCCGGACGGTCGGGGTTGGGTGGCTGTGATGTCGCTGCGTTCTCGCCGAAAGGGTCAGCAGACCCGATCAGAGCCGATTGGGATGAGCCGCGAAGGCGGTTAGGTCAGGGCGGCCGAAGCCGGCCGGCGGGGTAGCGTCGGGCACTTCGAGGTCTTTCGGATGGATGGCGTAGGAACCTCCATCGTCGGGAGACCTCGACGTCTATCTGCGGACCGACGCGCCCGGCCGACCTACACCTTCATCTGGGAAGAGCCACCAACCTGAGTTGGTTCAGGTTAGTGCTTCCGGCTCACCCTGCAGGGCGTTGACCTG
>NZ_BAAANO010000015.1:0-8424 GCF_039529845.1 Brevibacterium samyangense
CGACGCCGCCACGACGCTCCGCGCCGTGCGCGATCGCTGGCGCGCGCCGGCCGGCGCCGGCGCGGCCTGGGCGGCCTACCTCGACGGCGGGCGCGACGCCCTGGACTCCCTGCTCGAGAGCGCCCCGGGCGACCGGCCCGCGCCGGACGCGCGGCAGGACGAGGCGGTCGGGAATAGACGGCGCACCATCGTGTTGTAATACCCCCCGGGGTATACACGCCCCTTCCTGTTGACAAGGAGTGCACCCATGACCACCGTCCCCCTTACCGCCGAGACCTTCGCCGCCGCCGTCGACCTGAACGAGATCGTCCTGGTCGACTGGTGGGCGTCCTGGTGCGGCCCCTGCCGCATGTTCGGACCCGTCTTCGAGAAGGCGTCCGAGACCCATCCGGACATCGTCTTCGGCAAGGTCGACACCGAGGCCGAGCAGACCCTCTCCGCCCAGGCGGGGATCACCTCGATCCCCACCCTGATGGCCTTCCGCGACGGCATCCTGGTCTTCTCCCAGCCCGGAGCCCTGCGGGCCAAGGACCTGGAGCAGGTCATCGCCGCGGTGCGCGACCTCGACATGGACGACGTGCGGCAGCAGCTCGCCGCCCAGAAGACCGCCTGAACCGGCCGCCCTCCGGAAGGACCTCGCATGGACCACGGCATCGCCACCACCGTCCCCCTCCCCTTCGACCAGGCCGTCACGGCGGTCCGCGAGGCCCTGGCCGACCAGGGCTTCGGCGTCCTGACCGAGATCGACCTGGCCGCCACCCTGAAGGTGAAGCTGGACGTCGAGCTCGCACCGCAGGTCATCCTCGGCGCAAGCAACCCGCCGCTCGCCCACCGGGCACTGCAGGCCGAGGCCTCCATCGGCCTGCTCCTGCCCTGCAACGTCGTCGTGCGCGCCGCGGGCGCCGACCGCACCGCGGTCGAGGCCCTGGACCCGCAGATCATGGTCGGCGTGACCGGCAACGCCGACCTCCGCCCCGTGGCCGACGCGGCCGCGGAGCGGCTGCGCGCCGCCCTCGCCACCCTCCCGCAGGCCTGATCACGCCCCCACTTGAAATACCCCCAGGGGTATCTGATACCCTCGGGGGTATACCGAGAACCGATTCGGCACATCCGTCCCGACCTTCAGGAGGACCCATGCTTCTCGAGCGCATCTACGACGAGGACCTGGCCCAGGCCAGCTACCTGATCGGCTGCCAGGCCACCGGCCAGGCGCTGGTCGTCGACCCCCGCCGCGACGTCCAGGTCTACCTCGACCTCGCCGCCCACCACGGCATGGAGATCACCGCGGTGACCGAGACCCACATCCACGCCGACTTCCTCTCCGGCACCCGCGAGCTGGCCGCCGCCACCGGCGCCACCGCCTACGTCTCCGGGGAGGGCGGGGCCGACTGGCAGTACGGCTTCGAGGCCGAGCGCCTGCGCGACGGCGACACCATCATGCTCGGCAACATCACCGTCACCGCCCGCCACACCCCCGGCCACACCCCCGAGCACCTGTCCTACCTGGTCACCGACGGGGCCTTCACCGACGAGCCGGGCTACTACCTGACCGGCGACTTCGTCTTCTCCGGTGACGTGGGCCGGCCCGACCTGCTCGACGAGGCGGCCGGCTTCCAGGACACCCGCTTCGCCGGCGCGAAGCAGCTGTTCGCCTCCCTGAAGGCCGCGTTCCTGACCCTGCCCGACCACGTGCAGGTCTTCCCCGGCCACGGCGCCGGCTCGGCCTGCGGCAAGGCGCTGGGCGCCCTGCCCTCGACCACCGTCGGCTACGAGCGCAAGTTCGCCTGGTGGGGGAAGTACCTGGAGAACGACGACGAGCAGGGCTTCATCGACGAGCTGCTCGAGGGCCAGCCCGACGCCCACGCCTACTTCGCGCGCATGAAGCGCCAGAACAAGCAGGGCCCGGCCCTGCTGGGCGAGCGTCCGGCCCCGCGCGCCGTCACGGCCGAGGAGCTGGCCGCCGGCCTGGCCGAGGGCACCCTGGCCCTGGTCGACACCCGCCCCGTGGACGAGGTTCACCGCGGCACCGTGCCCGGTGCGCTGAGCATCCCCTCGCTCGGGAAGGCCGCCACCCACATCGCCTGGGCCTACGACCCCGAGGCCGACGACGCCGGCCTGGTGATCCTGGCCGCCGACGCCGAGACCGCCACCGCCTACGACGACCACTTCGTCCGCGTCGGCGTGGACGCCCTGGTCGGCTTCGTCCCGACCCTGGAGGGCCTGCCGACGGTCGTGCCGCCGGTGATCCCTTCGGCCGAACTGGACGCCTTCCTCGCCGACCACCAGGACGCGGTGCTTCTCGACGTGCGCAACCGCTCCGAGCACACCGCCGGGCACGTCCCGGGCTCGCGGCAGCTCAGCGCCGGCAAGATCCTGTTCCACCCGGACGACCTGCCCGCCCCGGGCACCGTCCCGCTGGTGACCTACTGCCAGTCCGGGCTGCGCAACAGCGTGGCGGCGAACGCCCTGCGCCGCGCCGGCCACCAGGTCGTCGAGCTCGACGGCAGCTACGCCGCCTGGTCCGCCTGGGCCGCCCGCCAAAACGCACTCCAGCACCAGTCCTGATCCCCCGGACGCTACGCCCGGTCCGCGAACCCCTGGCCGCGGGAGCCCACCCCCTCGTCGCTCCCGCGGCCAGGCCCCTCCTCACGCCCGCACACCGCCCCCCGGGGCACCATGAAAGGACCCCATCATGTGCCGAGCCATCACCTGCCGCACCTGCGGCAAGACCACCTGGGCCGGCTGCGGCCAGCACGTCGACCAGGTCAAGGCCACCGTCCCCGCCGGGACCTGGTGCCCCGGCCACGACGACGCCCCCGCGACCGACGCCTCGTCCGGCCGGGGCACCGGCCTCCTCGCCCGCCTCTTCGGACGCTGACCCCGCCCCTCCCGGCGCCCGGGGCAGGTAAAGCCACCCGGTGAGCAATGAGGAATGCCGGGACGGCCGCCGCGACCAGAGCTGCAGGACCCAGAACCCAGTCCCGAGGGCATGACTCGTCCTGGGCCGTCAGCCGCTCTCCTCACCATCGCAGGACCACCGAGGAGAGCACCTCGGGCTCGATGCTCCAAAGGTGTTCGTTCCTGGCGACTCGGAGGCCGGTGGGACGGGGCGCCGTCCTGCGGCTTGGGCACTCACCACGTCACCGGGATCGGCCCACTCCCCATGACCTGCGCCCGCACAGCCGTCCCGGAGTAGAGGTGAAGACGACGTGCGTCCGGCCGCCACTTAGCGATCACAGAGGACCGCCATTTATCGATCACATTTACAGACTGGCCGACGTTCATCCACAGGACCCCGGCCATCCAGACGTACTCGCTGCCCGGCGGCCGGGATGCGGACTTCCGGGGGCAGAAGCTCGCGGAGTTCAACGGTGGCCCGATCATCCCGGATGCGTCCGCGCAGACCGGCCTCATCGACCCCGCGCACCGCGAACGGATTATCGCGTACGTGAAGGAGAACGTGCCCGGCCTCGTGCCGGGGCCCTATGCGGAGACCACGTGCCTCTTCACGAACACCCCCGACGAGGAGTTCGTCATCGATTCCGCCGAGGGTGTCACGGTGCTCTCGGCGTGCTCGGGACACGGCGCGAAGTTCGCACCGCTCCTCGGTGAACTCGCCCTCGAGGTCGCCACGGGCGGAGCCGGCGAACGCCGCCTGCGGCCTTCGCTCGCGTGAGCCGGGCGTTCCGTGAGTACGTGAGCGAGCGGGAACACGGTTGGGAGTGCACTGTCCGCGGTGAGAATGCATTTCCACCGCTGAGAAAGCGATCTGGCACGCTCGCGGGCCCGAGCACCGTCCCGTATTGCGTTCCTGACAGGTGAATTGCGTTCCCGACATCACTCACGCGAGACCGCGACTCGTGTGGGAGAAAGCCGAGGCGCCACACCGGTCGGAACCGGCGTGGCGCCTCGGCTTTCGTGTGGGGCGCGCGAGCGCCTCAGTGGATGCGGCCGCGGGTCTCCGGCACCTTGGTGACGAAGATGAGCGCGAGGACGACGACGGCGACGCCGATGACCCAGAACGCGGGGGAGAAGGAGATCCCGGTCGCGCCGACGAGCGCGGTGCCGACGAACGGGGCCGTGCCGCCGAGCAGTGCGTAGCCGACGTTGTAGGAGACGGCGGCCGAGGTGAAGCGGTGCTTCGTCTCGAACACCTCGACGAAGAACGTGTAGCAGCCGCCGCCGTAGAAGGTGATCGCGAGGACGAAGAGGAGCTGACCGCACATCGCGAGTGCGACCGAACCGGAGGTGACGAGGAGGAACGCGGGCATCGCGAGCACCGCGATCGCGATCGAGCCGCCGATGAGCATGGGGCGGCGGCCGAGGCGGTCGCCGATCGCGCCCATGATCGGCAGGAGCAGGGTGTACGCGGCCATGGCGACGGCGTTGAGGGCGAGGGACTGCGGGCGGCTGAGGCCACCGGAGGTCTCGACGTAGCTCACGAAGTAGCCGGACAGGAAGTAGAAGCCCATCGCGGTGAGGCCCATGACGAAGAGCACCTGGAGCATCTGCACCCAGTTCGTGCGGAACGCGTCCTTCAACGGGGAGACGCCGTGGCCCTCGTCGCTGAGCTCCTGCTTCGCCTGCTCGGCAGCGGTCTGCTGTTCGTCGAGCATCTCCTGGAACACGGGCGATTCCTCGGTCTTGTTCCGGATCCACAGGCCGAACGCCGCGAGCGGGAGGGCGATGAGGAACGGGATGCGCCAGCCCCAGGTCTCGAATGCGGAGTCGGACATGGACGTCGAGAGCACGAGGATGAGGAGCGCCGCAAACACGCTCGGCAGAGCGGTCGCCGCGAGGGTGATGTTGATGAAGAACCCGCGGCGGTGCACGGGGGCGTGTTCGAAGACGAACGCGGGAGCGCCGACGGACTCGCCACCGGCGGAGAACCCCTGGAGGAGTCGGCACGTGACGAGAAGGATCGGGGCGAGGGCGCCGATCGTCGCCGCGGTCGGCAGCAGGCCGATCGCCGTCGTCGCCGCGCCGATGAGCAACAGCGTGATCGCGAGGACCTTCCGCCGTCCGATGCGGTCGCCGAGAGCACCGAAGTACAGGCCACCGAGCGGGCGGAAGAGGAATGCGACGCCGTAGGAGGCGAAGAGGGCGAGAAGGCCGACGAGCTGCGAGTCGCCGGGGAAGAACAGCTGCGCGAGGACCGTCGCCGACAGACCGTAGAGCGCGAAGTCGTAGAACTCGATGAACTGCCCGACCGAGCCGCCCGCGAGCACCTTGCGCTGCATGGGGTGATCGTGCGGTCGGTGTTGAAGGCGGGGCCGAGGCTCGAGGCCTCGGTGGTCGTGGAATCGGGCGTCACTGTGCCGGGCGTGGCGCCGGCGGGGGATTGTTCCGGGGTGAGGTGCTCACGAGGATCACTCTCCTGGGGTTCGGGGATATCGGGGGTGCTGCCGGACGGGGCGTCCGCTGCGGTGCATTCGAGGCTCTCACCAGGGGTTTTGTCGGGGTAAGTGGCAAGAGACCCCGGTCTGAAACGTGACCCAGATTACGCGCCGGGTGTGAACGCGGTCTGTCGACGCGCCGGACACGCGCAATGCCCCGGGGCGTACGGTTCGATCCGTACGCCCCGGGGCATCGTGGCGGAGCGAGGAGAGAAGGCGGCCGGAACAGCAGCCCTGAGCGATCAGAGGAACAGCAGGCCCGGGAAGAGGAAGAATCCGCCACCGCCGCCCCAGAGCATGAGCGCGGCGAGGACGCCGGCGACGATCCACACGGTCTTCTTGTTCTCCTCGTATCCCTCGAGCGCGCGGCCGTCGACGTCCTTCGTCTGGCCGAGCACCGCGAGGATCCCGTCGATGAGCCACCAGATGCCGAACCCGCCGAAGGTGACGAGCTTGAGCACACCGGTGCCGATCTTCCCGAGGTAGAACCGGTCGAGCCCGAACCAGCCGCCGAGCACCGACAGAAGTGCGGTGAGCAGATAGGACTTCGGTGGGGTCGGGACGCCACCCGCGGCCGAGGCACCCGTCGGGTAGGTGGTGTAGGTCGCCGGGGTCTCGGGGGCGGTGTGGACGGGCTGCTCGGCGCCGGCGGTGAAGTCGGAGCGGAGGTAGGAGTCGTCGGTGTGGGTGGTCGTGGCTGCGGTCCTGGGGGTGCCCATGTCTGCGTTGTCGGGGGTGCTCATGGCTGCTCCGTTTCGATGCGCCGCGGTCGGCCCCATCTCCCGGGCTGTTGCGGCTGGTGCGATTGATGTATCCAGAGTGCGCCTCGGGATCTGCCCGCGGCAGTGGTGCGGGCCCTACATCCGGGTGGGAAATCCCCACCCCGCGAAGGGTGGAAGGGCCTGCTCGGGGTCTGGACCGGTGACCGGGGCACACATAGGCTCGGGCTCACGCGGTCGACGGTGACCGTGGTCACGTACTGCAGGAGGTTCTCGGATGGCGTCGGTCGGTAATCGGGTGAACGAGGTGATGCCCGCGCACCCGGACCCCGCGGTGCTCGAGGTACTCGCGGCCGCACCCGTCGCGAACATCGGCGATGTCATGCAGCGCCTGTACTCCCCGGACGCCGGGATCCGCGCCCTCAACGCGCATCGCCTCGCAGGCCCGGCGGTCACGGTGCGGGTACCGACGGGGGACAACCTCGTCATCCATGCCGTCATGGATTCCCTCCGGCCCGGTGATGTCCTCGTCGTCGACGCCGAGGGCAGTACGGCGCGCGCCGTCATGGGCGACCTCATGCTCCAGTACCTCGCGACGAAGGGCATTGCGGGTGTCGTCGTCGACGGGTGCGTCCGCGACCTCGACTACATCGCCGGTGAGTGCCCCTTCGCGGTGTACGCCCGCGGCACGAACCCGAACGGTCCGTACAAGAACGGCCCCGGGGAGATCAATTACCCCGTTGCGATCGGCGGCGTCGTCGTGAACCCCGGCGACCTCGTGTGCGGCGACGCCGACGGGATCGTCGTCGTGCCCGCGGCCGAGGCGGCGGCCGTCGCGGAGGAGACCGCGGCCGTCGTCGCGAAGGAGGGCCGGATCAGCGAGCGGATCCGGAGCGAGGGCGTCTTCGACCGCCCCTGGGTCGATGCGCAGATGGCGCGCATCGGTTCCGTGTCGATCTGACGCGTGGGGATCCACCACCCCCGAGCCCACCAACCCCGAGTCCACCACCCCCGAGTCCACCAACCCCGAGAGAGAACGAAAGGTCCCCTTCATGACGACATCCCCGACTGCTCCGCCCGGTGCACCCGAGGCCCAGGCGCCGACGAAGACCTATGCCCAGGCGGCGGCGGACGGCATCTGGGGGACCGGAGCCGACCTCGTCGGCTACATCCCGTCCGTGACGGTCGCCCCGGTCATCGACCACCTCGTGGCGACCGACGACGGGGCCGACGGGATCTCCGAACGGGTCACGCCGCTCTCGCGTGAGGAGGAGGCGATCGGCGTGGTCGGAGCCCTGCCCCTGGCCGGGAAGTTCGGGGCCGTCGTCATGCAGGACAACGGATTCGGCAACAACCTCACGGCCCTCACGACGTTCTCGCTCTCGTACCACCTGCCGCTGCTCGTCTTTGCGAACACCCGTGGTGGCCTCGGCGAGTACAACTCGATGATCCACTCGATCAGTCAGCCGATGCCGCAGATCCTCCGCGCCGCCGGCTTCCAGGTGGTCGAACTCGACCGCCGTTCGAGCGCGGCGGACTGGGAGGACGTCGTCGCCGAGGCGGGGAACCACGCCCGCATGACCTACCGTCCCGTCATCGTCCTCGCGTCCTTCTGGAACACCGACGGGAAGGTGGCCTGACATGGAGAACACCACCACGGCCACTCGCACCGCCCCGACCGGCGAGACCTCCGCGCCCACGATGACCCGCCTCGCGGCGCTGCGCGTCATCAATGAATCGACACCGGACATGCCCGTCGTCGTCACCTGTGCGGCGACGAGCCGCGAGCTCGCCTCGATCGAGAACCGCGACAACCATTTCTCGGTGCTCGACTCGATGGGACTCGTCGGGTCGATCGCGACTGGCCTCGCGCTCGCCGTCCAGGACTCGGAGATCCCCAAGGTCGTCGGACTCGAGGGCGACGGTTCGCTCCTCATGAACCCGAACGTCCTGCCCACCGGCGGCTTCCTCGCCCCGGAGAAGCTGCTCCTCGTCGTCCTCGACAACGCCGCCTACGGCTCGACCGCCGGCCTGCCGACGTACACCTCGAAGGTCGACCTCGGTGCCCTCGCGGAGGCCGCCGGTTGGACCGTCGCCCGGGCGGACACCGAGGCATCGCTCGCCGCGGAGTTCAGGCGCCTCACCGGGGTGCCGGGTCCCGCGCTCCTCCACGTGCGCATCGCCCCCGGCAACGCCGCGGACATCCCGAAGCTCCTCGTCGACCCGGTGACGATCACGCACCGTTTCCGGAACTGGCTCGCCCGGAAGCTCTGCTGACCCGGCCCGGGGCCCTCCCGCCGGAACGGGCG
>NZ_BAAANO010000015.1:8445-29368 GCF_039529845.1 Brevibacterium samyangense
CCCGGGTGCGATTCGGCACCCGGGCGCGTGGCGCCTCGGCGGTGGTGCTCCTGCGGGAGGAGCGGGGGAGTGCTCAGATCTTGTTGCGGCCGATGAGCTGCTTGGCGATGACACCCATCTGGATCTCGTTCGTGCCCTCACCGACGATCATGAGCGGGGCGTCGCGGTAGTAGCGCTCGACCTCGAACTCCGTCGAGTAGCCGTAGCCGCCGTGGACGCGGATGGCGTCGAGCGCGATCTCCGCGGCGACCTCGGAGGCGTGGTACTTCGCCATGCCGGCCTCCATGTCGACGCGTTCGCCGGCGTCGAAGCACCGGGCGGCGTGGAGGACGAGCTGACGGGCCGCCTCGAGCTTCGTCGCCATCTTCGCGAGGGTGTTGCCGACGGCCTGGTGCTTCCAGATCGGCTTGCCCATCGACTCGCGCTCCTGCGCGTACTTCACGGAGTCGTCGAGCGCGGCCTGACCCACACCGAGCGAGCGGGCGGCGACGTTGAGGCGGCCGGTCTCCAGGCCCTTCATCATCTGCTTGAAGCCCACACCCTCGGCGTCACCGAGCAGCTGCGCCTTCGGGACGCGGACGTCGGAGAAGGAGATCTCGCAGGACTCGACGCCCTTGTACCCGAGCTTCGGGAGGTCCTTCGAGACCTCGAACCCGGCGGGCACCTCGAAGTGCGGGTCCTTCTCGACGAGGACGATGCTGATGCCGCGGTGCGCCGGATCCGCCGCCGGATCCGTCTTGCACAGGAGGGCGACGAGCGAGGACTTCCGGGAGTTCGTGATCCACGTCTTCGTGCCGTTGATGACGTAGTCGTCGCCGTCGGCGATCGCGACGGTCTTCATCGCCTGGAGGTCGGAACCGCCGCCGGGCTCGGTGAGCGCCATGGTCGCGCGGATCTCACCGGTCGCCATCTTCGGGAGGTACTTCTCCTTCTGCTCGTCCGTGCCGAACAGGAGGAGGAGCTTGGAGACGACGGTGTGCCCACCCATGGCACCGGCGAGGGACATCCAGCCGCGGGCGAGTTCCTGGGCGATGAGGACGTAGGCCTCCGTGGACACCGCGCCGAAGCCCCAGGGTTCGGGGATCGCGAGTCCGAAGATCCCCATCTCCTTCATCTGCTCGATCCACTCGGTGGGGTACTCGTTCGCGTGTTCGATCTCGTTGACGCGCGGGCGGACATCCTTGTCGATGAATTCCGCGACGGTCTTGATCATCATCTGCTCTTCGGCGGTGATCGCCATGGTGCGGTGCTCCTTGGGGGTTCGGAATCGTCGGTGAATCCTGGAGGCGAGAATCCCGGATGCGAATTCTGTCGTGACTCCCGACACATGCTAGATCAATTCATTCGCGGTCGTGAATGATGGGCGGGTCATTGTTGCTGTGGCGGGAATAGTGGCTTCCGTTCCGCGGGTGCGCCGGCGCGGCGCCGTCCCTCACAGTGCGGTCCCGTCCTGCGCGGCCGTGCGTGTACGGCCCAGGCCGAGCGCGGCGACCCCGGTGCGGTCGAAGAAGTCGTGGCCCTTGTCGTCGACGACGACGAAGGCCGGGAAGTCCTCGACCCGGATCCGCCATACGGCCTCCATCCCGAGGTCCTCCATGTCGAGCACCTCGACCTCGGTGATGCACTCGGCGGCGAGGCGCGCGGCCGGTCCGCCGACCGATCCGAGGTAGAACCCGCCGAACTCCCGGCAGGCATCCGTGACGGCTCGCGAACGATTGCCCTTGGCGAGCATGACGAAGGATCCACCGGCGGCCTGGAAATCCCGGACGTACGTGTCCATGCGCGCGCCCGTCGTCGGACCGAAGGAGCCACTCGGCATTCCCTCGGGAGTCTTCGCCGGGCCCGCGTAGTACACGGGGTGGTCGCGGAAGTATGCGGGCAGTTCCTCTCCCTTCTCGAGGAGGGCGCGCAGGCGGGCGTGCGCGATGTCGCGGGCGACGATCATCGTGCCGGTGAGGGAGAGGCGGTCGCCGACCTCCCGCTCGGACAGCTGGGCGCGGATCTCGTCCATCGGCCGGTCGAGGTCGATCCGGGTGACGTCCCCGGACTCGATCTCCTCGGCGGTCCGGGCGGCCGGGAGGAACTGCGCCGGGTCGTGCTCGAGCTGTTCGAGGAACACACCGTCCGCGTCGATCCGGGCGATCACCTGGCGGTCGGCGGAACAACTCACCGCGAGCGCGACGGGCAGGGAACCGTTGTGCCGGGGGAGACGGACGACGCGCACGTCGTGGCAGAAGTACTTCCCGCCGAACTGCGCGCCGAAACCGAGGTTCTGCGTGAGCTCGAAGACCTTCTGTTCGAACTCCGGATCGCGGATCCCGTGCCCCGTCCGTGCATCACCCGAGGTGGGGAGGTCGTCGAGGGAGTGCGCACTCGCGAGCTTCGCGGTCTTGAGTGCGTACTCCGCCGTCGTCCCGCCGATGACCACTGCGAGGTGGTACGGCGGGCACGCCGCGGTGCCGAGCGTCGAGATCTTCGCGGCGAGGAAGTCGAGCATCCGCTCCTCGTCGAGGACGGCCTTCGTCTCCTGGTAGAGGAACGACTTGTTCGCGCTGCCGCCGCCCTTCGCCATGAAGAGGATCTCGTAGCCGGGCTTCGCATCGAGGGAGAGGTCGATCTGGGCGGGCAGGTTCGTCCCCGTGTTCACCTCGTCGAAGAGGCTCAGGGGTGCGAGCTGGGAATAGCGGAGGTTGAGCTCGGTGTACGCCGCGTGCACACCCCGGGCGAGGTACTCGGCATCGTGACCGTCGGTGAGGACGTTCGCCCCGCGCTTGCCGGTGATCACCGCGGTGCCGGTGTCCTGGCACATCGGCAGGACCTCGCCGGCGCTCACGACCGCGTTCTCGAGCAGGTCGAGGGCGACGTACTTGTCGTTCGCGCTCGCCTCCGGATCGTCGAGGATCCGGCGCAGGCTCGCGAGGTGATCGGTACGGAGGAAGTGGGAGACCTCGGTGAACGCCTCCTTCGCGAGCTGCGTGAACACCTCGGGTTCGATGCGGAGGAACTCCTGTTCCTGCAGTGTGCCGTCGGGGCCGGGCACCTGGGCCCGCACTGCGCTCACGCCCTCGATCCCGAGGCGCCGCATCCGCGCGGTCGAGCGTCCCGTGGGCAGGAGGGGGGAGTATGCGAAGGTGCCGGTCATGCGCGGGTGCTCCCCGCCTCGGCGGTGGAAGCCGGCTCCGGTGCGAAGCCGAACTCCCGGAGGATCGCCTCGGTGTGGGCACCGACCGCCGGGATCGGATCCATGCGGTACTCGACGCCGTCCATCGCAACCGGGGGCAGGAGCATCTCGATGGGGCCGGCCTCGGTGTCGACCGGGTGCCAGCGGTCGCGCTCGAGCAGCTGGGGGTGTGTCGCGAGCTCGGACATGTCGCGCTGCCGGGCATGGGCGACGTCGGCCACGGAGAGCAGGGCGTCCACCTCGTCGCCGGTGAGGGAGGCGAAGGCCGCGTGGACGATCTCCTCGAGGTCCTCGCGATGGGCGAAGCGGTGGGCGGCGCGGTCGAAGCGAGGGTCGGTGGCGAGTGCGGGGTTCTCGAGCGCGATCCGGCAGAAGCGTTCCCATTCGCGTTCGTTCTGGATCGCGAGGACGATCTGCGTGCCGTCCCCGCACGTGAAGGTGCCGTAGGGGGCGATCGCGGCGTGGGAGGTGCCGGCGCGGACCGGGCGCGTGCCGCCGTACCGCGTGAAGTAGAGCGGGTAGCCCATCCACTCGGCGAGCGAGTCGAAGAGATTCACGTCGATCGTCGCGCCCTCGCCCGTGCGTTCGCGGCGGAACAGGGCGGTGAGGACACCCGAGTACGCGTACATGCCGGCGGCGATGTCCGCGGTGGAGATGCCCGTCTTCGCGGGGAACTCCTCGGTGCCGGTGACGGACACGAGGCCCGCCTCCGACTGCACGAGCGCGTCGTAGGCCTTCGCGGTGCGGTACGGGCCCGAGGTGCCGTAGCCGGAGATCGACACGTGGACGAGGCGCGGATTCGCCTCCCGGAGGCGCGCGGCCCCGAGCCCGAGGCGCTCCGCGGCTCCCGGCGCGAGGTTCTGGACGAAGACATCGGCCTGGGTCACGAGGGCGTCCATGATCTCCGCGCTCGCGGGGTCCTTGAGGTCGAGGGCGACGCTCTCCTTGTTCCGGTTGATCCACACGAAGTGACTGCTGAGTCCGTTCACCGTCGTGTCGTACCCGCGGGCGAAGTCCCCGGAGCCGGGGCGTTCGATCTTGATGACCCGGGCGCCGAGGTCCGCGAGCTGCCGGGTGGCGAAGGGGGCTGCGACGGCCTGCTCGAGGCTCACCACCGTGATGCCGTCGAGCGGGAGCGGGTGGGACATGGAACCTCCGGCGGGTCGGGCGGGCGGGGACGGGTGCGGGTGTGGAGCTCCGGGGACGGGTGCGGGGAGGGAAGGTGCGACCCCGGCGCCCTTGCCGGGCCCGCCCGAGCATTCTTGCACGGATCATGTATCAGGAGTCAAGATCATGCATGAAGAGCTGCGGGTGGTCGTCGGCCGGTAGGCTGGGCGCGGCCCGGACGCCTGCCGGGACGACAGCGAGGAGACAGCGGCATGGGAACTGCGGAGACGAAGCGCGACATCGTCACCTACGGCTTGCGTCGGAAGATCCTCGCCGGTGAACTCGAGCGCGGTGCGCGTCTGCGCCAGGACGAGGTCGCCGAGTGGTTCTCCGCCTCCATCACCCCGGTCCGGGAGGCCCTGCGTCTCCTCGAGGCCGAGGGGCTCGTGACTTCGGAGGCGCACCGTGGAGTGCGCGTCGCCGGGGTCGACATGGACCGCCTCAAGGCGCTCTACGTCACCCGGACGCTCACCGAGTGCTTCGCCCTCGAACGCGCGACGACGCGGATCTCCCGGCACGAACTGCGGAAGGCCGAGCGGCTCCTCGAACAGCTCGGCGAGGCCTCTGCCGCGGGTGATGCGGCCGCGCGCAACGCCTTCAACCAGCAGTTCCACTTCTTCTTCTACGACCACTGCGGCCTGCCCGGTCTGCGGGCGGACATCGAGGCCCGGTGGCGAGCCTTCCCCTGGGACCTCACGCTCGACCGGACCGAGCGCCTCGACGAGGTGCACGGGGAGCATCAGGAGATCGTCGAGGCGGTGCGGGCGGTCGACCCGCCCCGCGCGGCGGCCGCACTCAAGGTGCACATCGGGCACGGGTTCCGGCGCCTCGCCGAGGCGGCGGCCGGCGGTCCCGTCACGGACCCCTTCGATCTCGACGCGGACTGAAGGACCGACCCTGCCGGGATCGGCGGTGCGGTGATCGCCCCGGTGAGGGGCGCCTCGGCGGTTTCATACATGATCTGCATGTTCATATTGGATTCGGCCGTACGAGTCCGTACACTCGGGGCGAAGTGGTCCCGGTCACACAGGCGTGGCGCCCCTCAGCGGAGGGTGGGACCGGGAGTAATCGAGCTCCCGCACGATCCTCATGGAGCAGACGATGAAGTCACCCCGTACAGCACGTGTCACCGCCGGAATCGCGGCCACCGGAGCGCTTCTCCTGGCGCTGAGTGCATGTTCCGGCGCCCGCAGCGGAGGCGGCGCCGAGAGCACAGCCGGCTCGGGCGAAGCGGAGTACGTACTCAAGTTCTCCCACGTCACCACCTCGTCGACTCCGAAGGGCAAGGCCGCGGACTTCTTCGCCGAGGAACTCGAGAAGGCGTCGGACGGTCGCATCGACGTCGAGATCTACCCGAACTCCGAGCTCTACGGCGACAAGGACGAGATGCAGGCCATCCAGTCGAACGCCGTGCAGATGCTCGCCCCCGCGAGCGCGAAGTTCACGACCGTCGCGCCGAGTCTCCAGGTCCTCGACCTGCCGTTCCTCTTCGACGACCCCTCCGAGATCCCCGAGGTCGCGAGCCCCGACACCGCGGTCGGGAAGGCGATCTACGCGAACGAGGACCTCGAGGCCAACGGCATGAAGGTCATCGGTCTGTGGGACTCGGGAATGAAGCAGATCCACTCGAACAACGAGACCCGGACCCCGGAGGACACGCAGGGCAAGAAGTACCGGATCCAGCCGTCCGACGTGTTGCGGTCGCAGTTCGAGGCGTGGGGAGGAGTGCCGACCCCGCTCGCCTTCGCCGAGGTCTACAGCGGTCTGCAGCAGGGGCTCATCGACGGCGGTGAGAACACGTACTCGAACATCGAGTCGCAGAACATGCACACGGTGCAGTCCTACGTGACGGAGTCGAACCACGGATACATCGGGTACGTCGCCGTCGTGAACAACGACTGGTTCGAGAGCCTGCCGGACGACCTCCAGACCGTTGTCGAGGAGACGGCGACTGCCGCTGCGGAGTACAACCGGTCGGAGGCCCAGGCCGTGAATGACGAGTCGAAGCGCGTCATCGAGGAAGAAGGGTCGACGGAGATCGTGGAGCTCACCGACGAGGAACGGCAGGCGTTCGAGGACCTCGTGGTCCCGTCCGTGTACGAGCAGTACCGCGATGTGATCGGTGACGAGATCATCGACGAGCTGTTGGCGCGCCAGGAGGGCTGACGTGCGGTTCCTCCGAGCTCTCGACTCCGTCCTCGGCTGGATCGAGAACATCATCGCAGGCGTGTCCCTCGTCCTCGCATGCCTCATCGCGATCGTGTCCGTGGTGCTGAGGGAGACGACCGGCTTCGTCATCTTCTGGTCCGAGGAGGCGATCATCTATCTCATCATCTTCTCGACCTTCTTCGGTGCCGTCATCGTGCTCCGGCGGAACGAGCACGTGAACGTCGACATCCTCCCGGTGCTGTTGCGGGGCAGGGCGAAGAAGGTCGTGATGCTCATCGGCTTGCTCGCCACGATCGTTTTCGCGCTCGGGATCGGGGTCCTCGCATGGATGCTCATCGCAGAGCCCTTCTCGCACACGACGATCACCCCGGCGCTCAAGGCGCCACTGTGGGTGCTCGAACTGTCGATTGCTGTCGGGATGACGCTGTTCTTCGTGCGGGCGGTGGAAATGGTCGTGCGCACGATCCTCACGCCGTCCTCCGAACTCGGTCGGGACGTCCTTGCGGAGGAGGCGGAGGCCGCGGGACTCGACGCCGATCTCGTCGAGTCCGGGCGGGCGGCCCTGCAGCACCCGGACGGAGGTGAGAAGCGATGATGGAGGCCTCGCTCGCACTCGTCGTCATCCTCGTGGCGCTGCTGCTCGGATCCGCTCCGATCGCGGTCGCACTCGGACTCACGAGTCTGCTCTACTTCTACTACTTCACGACCGTGCCGCTCACCCAGGTACCGGAACGCCTGTTCAATTCGCTCAACTCCTTCCCGCTCATGGCCATCCCGTTCTTCGTGCTGGCGGCGAACATCATGTCCCGGGGTGGGATCTCGAAACGCCTCACGGACTTCGGCGCGTCCCTCGTCGGGCACTTCCGGGGCGGGCTCGCGATCACCACGGTCCTCGCGTGCATGTTCTTCGCCGCGGTGTCCGGATCGTCGCCGGCGACGGTGGTCGCGGTCGGTGCGATCATGATCCCCGCGATGCTCAAGAACGGGTATCCGAAGGAGTTCTCGACCGGCATCGTGGCGACGTCGGGGTCGCTCGGCATTCTCATCCCGCCGTCGATCCCGCTCATCGTGTACGGCATCTCGACCGAGCAGAACATCGGCAACCTCTTCGTCGCCGGGGTGTTGCCGGGCATCGTGGCGGGTGTCCTGCTGCTCGTCATGGTGGTCTTCGTCGCGTGGCGGCGGAAATACGGACTGGCCGGCGGAGAGTACCGGGCGACCGGGAAGCAGCGTCTGCTCGCGTTCCGTGACGCGATCCTCGCGCTGCTGCTGCCGGTCGTCGTCCTCGGTGGTATCTACTCGGGGTTCTTCACCCCCACCGAAGCGAGTGCTGTCGCCGTGGCGTACTCGCTCATCGTCTCCTTGTTCATCTACAAGGAGTTGAAGTTCCGGCAGCTGTGGGATGTCGTCATCACATCGGCGCGGACCTCCGCGATGGTGATGTTCATCATCGCGAACGGCATCCTCTTCACCTTCGTGCTCGCGAGCGAACGGATCCCGGGGACCGTGTCGGAGGCGATCGCTGCCTGGGACCTCCAACCCTGGCAGTTCCTCATCCTCGTGAACATCCTGCTGCTGTTCGTCGGGTGCGTGATGGAGACGTCCTCGGCGATCCTCATCCTCGCGCCGATCCTCCTGCCGATCGCACTCGAGCTCGGGATCGATCCGATCCACTTCGGCATCATCGTCGTGATGAACCTCGAGATCGGCATGATCACGCCGCCGCTCGGCCTCAACCTGTTCGTCGCGTCCGGGATGAGCGGGATGAGCGTGCTCCAGGTGGCGAAGGCGGCGCTCCCGTCCGCGCTCGTCCTCCTGCTCGCCCTCGCGATCGTCACGTTCGTGCCGTTCCTGTCGACGGCGTTCATCTAGGGGCGGCGAGGCGGGACGCGTATGCCGGCCGGGTTTGTGCGTCGCCCACACGGAAAAGTTCCATGATGGCGGCTCGCGCGAACCTCCATCATGGAACTTTCCCGTGTCCGCGCGGTCAGTCCGCCGAGGACTCCGACTCCATCACCGACCCACTGTCCCACGCCCACAGGGTGATCGTGTGGACGTCGATGTCGAACTCCTCGGGGAGTCCGGCGGCCTCGATCTCCGCGCGGAGTGCCTGCTTCTCGGAATCCGGGAGCACGTTGTACTGCGAGATCGTGAAGATGTGCGCGAGCCACTGCTCCCGCGTGTACCGCGCTCGCCGCAGGTACGTCCTCATCTCGGTCGCGAGCCCCTCGTTCCCGAGCGCCTGTTGCGCCGGTGCCACTTGAGTCTCCGGGTGATCGGCGCGTTCCTTCGTGTCCGCGTGCCAGTCGAAGCCGCGCACCCGCTCGAGCTCCCCGATGACGGTCCGGACCTCGGCCGGCGGGATGAGTCGGTTCCACGCGAGCACCGCGGTCCGGCGGGGCGGTCGCCGAGGCTCCGCGTCCCCACCATCCGGTGTCACCGAACCCTTGGGGGTCCGCAGCATCCCGGCGAGCTTCGGGGCGCCGAGTGTCGGATTCACCCAGTGCCACGACGTGCCGAAGGTGATGAGGTCGAAGGCGCGGCCGGCCGGGTCCCAGTCCTCGAAGGTGCCCTGTTCGACGGTGAAGCCCTTGGAACGGGCGAGGTCCGCCATCGCCGGATCCGGGTCGACGCCGGTGACCGTGAGGCCGAGGTCGTGCAGGTGCTCGGCGAGGATGCCCGTCCCGGTACCGACGTCGAGCGCGGTCCGGGCGCCGAGCGCGCGGATGTCCTCGAGGAGCTCGTCGGGGTACCGCGGCCGGGACGCGTCGTAGTCCGCGGCGACCGCGCCGAAGGAACGTGCACGTGCGGCATCGGCATGGCGGGGGAGTCGGGTGGCCATGAGCCCTCCTTCGATCCGGGAACCGGTGGGCCCGATCGTACCCGGGGCGTCCGAGGGTCGGTATCGACCGAGCACGCGCAGCGGGGCGGCTCGCGGCGGGACAGCACGCTGCAGGACGGTTCAGCTGCACACCTCGAGCACGAGGCGCAGCCCCCGGCGCAGGTCGAGGTCCGTCGGAGCGCCGTACCCGAGGACGATCCCGTTCCGCCGATCCGACGTCGTCCGGTGGTAGTACCGGTCGAGCGAGGCGACGAGGACGTCACGGCGCCGGAGCGCAACGGCGGCTTCGGCGGAGGTCCGGCTGCCCTCCCACGAGAGTGTGGCGTGCAGCCCTCCCTCGAGCGCATCGAGCCGGACCGTCGCCGGCAGCGCGGAGAGGGTGTCGAGCACGAGACGCCGCCGATGGGCGTACTCGCGTCCGACGCGGGTGAGGTGCCGCCGCAGCCCGCCGGTGCGGAGGAACTCCGCGAGTGCGGACTGCACGAGCCCGGAGACGGGAGTCCCGAGGTCCGTGCGGGCGGCGAGGATCTCCTCGCGCATCCGCGGATCCGGGACGACGAGGTATCCGCACCGCAGCCACGGGGACAGGGTCTTCGAACAGCTCCCGACGAGGACGACCCGGCGCTCGGAGTCGAGCGAGGCGATCGCCGGGAGGGCGCGGGCTCCGTGCCGGAACTCGCTGTCGTAGTCGTCCTCGACGATCACCGCGTCGTGGGTCCGCGCCCACTCGAGCACGGCCAGACGGGCGGCGACGGGAAGGCGGCCCCCGAACGGGTACTGGTGACTGGGGGTGAGGAGGACGGCCGCGGCGTCGAGCGTCGCGAGCGCCTCGACGTCCATGCCGTCGGGGCCCACGGGCACCGGCACGGTCGTTCCGCCGAGCCGCTCGATCGTCGTGCGCGACGGGACGTGACCGGGGTCCTCCGTGGCGATGCGCAGGAGGTCCGTGCCTCCCGCGGTATCGCGATCGCCCAGCGGAAATTCCTGTCGTGCACCGGAACGGAGCGCGTGCAGTGCGTGCACGACGAGCCCGAGTCCGTCCGTCGTGCCCGCGGTGACGACGACGTCCTCGGGTGCACAGGGCACGCCGCGCGCGGAACGCACATGCGCGGCGAGTGCCGCACGCAGTTCCTCCGTCCCCGCGACGGGTGGAAGTCCGGACGGAAGTCCGGCCCGGATCGCGGTGCGCCATGCGGCCGTCCACTCCCGACCGGGCGACAGAGCGGTCGAGGGGTTCCCCGGCGTGAGGTCGAGCACCGCGGGCGCCGCCGTGCCGGAAGGTGAAGCGGAGCGCCGAGACGCCGGCACCTCGGGCGAGGAACGCCGGCCGGCGGGTGCGGGGCCTGCGTGCGACGCCGAAGCGGCCGGTCCGACGGACCCCGCGAGATCGGCGAGCTCCTCGGTCACGAAGGTTCCCGATCCCGGGAGGCTCTCGGCGTAGCCCTCGCTCACGAGGTCCTCGTAGACGGCGACCGCCGTGCCACGTGCGATGCCGAGCGAGCCCGCGAGGACACGCGTCGACGGCAGCGGGGTCGCGGGTGCGAGGCGACCGTCGAGGATCGCCGTCCGGATCTGTGTGACGAGATGGGCGCGCACGGTGACGCCTGGGGGAGGTTCGGGCGTGAGGACGAGGTCCATGGGGAACGCGTGACGCATGGGGTCACGTTACCGGACCATTCGAATCCGTCGATTCCGGACCATCGAGTGGTCCGTCCGAGTCCTTATGCTCACGAGCATGACCACTTCTGCAGTCTCCTCGAAGGCCGAATCCCCCGTTTCCCCGTCCACCCTCGACCTCACGGTCCGCCCGGTCGCCGCCGCGGACGAAGCCCGCTGGAAGGAACTCTTCCGCGCGTACCGTGACTTCTACGAACTCACTCCCGACGAGACGATCGTCGAACGCGTGTGGGGTTGGATCTCCGACCCCGACCACGAGTGCCGCGCCCTCGTCGCCGAGGACTCCGACCTCGGGATCATCGCGCTCGCCGACTACCGCACCTTCTCCCGCCCGAGCGCCGGCATGACCGGGATCTGGCTCGACGATCTCTTCACCGACCCCGAGGTCCGCGGTTCCGGCGCCGGGCGCGCGCTCATCGCCCGTCTGCAGGAGATCGCCGGGGCGGAGGGCGCCTCGGCGGTCCGGTGGATCACCGCGGAGGACAACCACCGCGCGCAGATCCTCTACACGAAGGTCGGTACCCGCACCCGTTGGGTCACGTACGACGCCGCCGCGGTCGCACCGGAGGCGTGAGCGTGTCGCCGAGGACGAACGAGTACGGCCAGCCGATCGGAGAGGCGCTCGCCGACTGGTCGCCGCGTCCCCTCCCGAACGCGGACCGGATCGCGGGCCGCACGTGCACGCTCGAACGGTTGGATCCGGCCCGGCATGCGGAGTCGCTCGTGGCGGCGCACGCCGAGGCGCCGGACGGCCGGGACTGGACGTACCTGCCGGTGGGGCCGTTCGCCTCGGCGGCGGACCGCCGGGCCTGGCTGGAGACCGCGGCGGCGAGCGAGGACCCGCGCCATTACGCGGTCCTCGACGCGACCGGCGAGGCGGTCGGCGCCCTCGCGCTCATGCGGCACGACCCCGCGAACGGAGCCATCGAGGTCGGTCACGTGACCTTCTCCCCGCGGATGCAACGGACCGTGGCCTCGACGGAGGCACAGTTCCTCCTCATGCGGTACGTGTTCGACGAGCTCGGGTACCGCCGGTACGAATGGAAGTGCGACACCCTCAACGCGCCCTCGATGAAAGCGGCCGCGCGCCTCGGATTCACCTATGAGGGCACGTTCCGACAGGCCGTCGTCTACAAGGGGCGTTCACGCGACACCGCGTGGTTCTCGATCACCGACTCCGAATGGCCGGACCGTCGTGCGGAGTTCGAGCGGTGGCTGGATCCCGCGAACTTCGACGGGGACGGGGTGCAGAGGACGCGGTTGGCGCACGGGATGTGAGCGCCCGGACGTGAAACGCACGCACGTACGCGAGCGGTCGCCGAGGCGATCGACAGCCGCTCCTGTTCTCACACCGTCGGGCGCACGTCCACTCCCGCGGCCCGCAACTCCTCGCACACCGCGGGGACGCGGGTGGGGTCGACGGCGGCGACGTAGTCGGTGAGGACCGTGGTGCGGAACCCCTCCGCGGCGGCGTCGAGGGCGGTGGCGCGGACGCAGTGGTCGGTCGCGATCCCGACGACATGCGCGTCCGTGATGTCCGCAGCACGGAGCACGTCTGCGAGCGTCCGCCCGTCCGCGTCCGTGCCCTCGAACCCCGAGTACGACGGCACCCCGAACCCCTTCCGCACCCACGCCTCGATCCGCGTGGAGTCGAGGTCGGGGTGCGGTTCGGCGCCGTCCGTGCCGCGGATGCAGTGCGGCGGCCACGAGTCGACGAAGTCGGGTTCCTCCGGCGGGAGCGCGATGTGGCCGGCGTTCGTCGAATCCGGGGCGTGGTCGTCGCGGGTGCCGACCACGAGGGCGTAGTCCTCCGCCGAGGCGCCGAGCAGTCCCGAGATCGCGCGGGCGGTGGCCGCCCCGCCGTCCACCCCGAGGGCTCCGCCCTCGCAGAAGTCGTTCTGCACGTCGACGACGACGAGCGCGGTGCGGGGGATCGTGTCGGTGGTCGTGTGGGTCATGCTCGGGTCGGACATCTGCGGTCTCCTCGATCCTCGGAGTGGTGGAACGGGTGGTCGCCGAGAGAGCTCAAGCGGCGAGTCCCGGGTTATGTTCCGAGTGGATGGCTACGAAGCCGTCCACTCGAGAGATTACCCGTGACTCGGCGGTGGGGTGGCGTGGTCGGGGAGGCAGTCCGCGGCTGCCCGCAGGACAGCGAGTGCGTCCTCGGTACGGCCGTCGGCCCACGTGAGCAGCAGCCGGGGCCGCATGCCGTTGGTGTAGACGGACACCATGTAGTCGGCCTCGCTCACGGGCGTTGACCCGTGACCCGGACTGCCTGAAGCGCCGGAACAACTGCCACCGCCGGACGCCCCGGAACCGTCCGTACCTCCCGAACCGTCCGGATCCGGCAGCGCCACCGACCCGAGCACGAGCACCGGGGAGTCCTCCCGCATCGCCACGAGCATCGCCGTCTTCCGCGAGAGCGGGGACCGTCCGAGTTCTCCGAGCGCCGAGGCGAGGGTGACGGAGATGCCGTCCTCGGGCGGTGCCTCCGCGCCGGAGCGCAATGCGGAATCCGCGCTGCCGGAGCGCGCCTCCGAAACCTCTGCGCCGGATCGCACCCCGGTTTCCGCTCCGCCGTCAGCCGACATGCGTGTGGAAGAACGCCACCGAGCGCTCCCAGGCGGTCCGCGCTGTCTCCGGGTCGAAGCGGTCGCGTTCGTCGCAGCAGAATCCGTGATCGGCGTCGCAGGTGTACACGTCGACGCCCGGGTGGGCCTTCGCGAGCGCCTCCACCTGTTCCATCGGGATCCCGTGGTCCTGCGCGCCGAAGTGCGTCTCGAGGGGTGCCTTCGGAGTCATGCCGATGTACCCGTCGATGCCTCCGCCGTAGTACGCGGAACCCGCGGCGATCCCGTCGACGTTCGCGGCCGCACGCCACGTGAGCATCCCGCCGAAGCAGTACCCGGTCACGCCCACCTTCCCGCCCTCGGCGGCGGCCTCCACCGCGGCCGCGAGGTCGAGGAGCGCGGTCTCCTGGGAGAACTGCTGCATGATCTCGCGCGGCAGACGGGAGTAGTCGTCGGTCTCGTAGCCGAACTCGACCCGGTCGAACATCGCCGGAGCGATGACGAGGTACCCCTCCGCCGCCCAGCGGTCCGCCATCGACCGGACCCAGTGGTTGATGCCCCACACCTCGCCGACGAGCACGACACCACCCCGGGGTGTGTCCTCCGGTTCCGCACGGTAGGCGTTGAGTTCGAAACCGTCCGAGGCGGTGAGCAGGATGCGCGAGTTCATGGGGATCCCCTGAGGTCGGGGGTGAGTGGAACGGATGGCCGAGGCGAGGGACCGGGTCCGGGCACGGCGCCGGGGCCGTGCCCCGGTGGGGCTCCGCTCGTCACGGTAGCGGATGTGCGACGCGGGGTGGAGGGGTTCCGCCGAGTGCGCGATCGGCGGCGGTCGCCGACCTTCGTATCGCAATTGGCTGCTGGGTTTCGGCGAAATCGCGCATTCAATCGCGACGTGAGGGGCACAGCAGCAGGGAATCGTGATCGCGAGGCATTCCGCCCAACGCGGCCGGCCCCGACCCTCCGGCGCGGACTGCGCAGGCGGGGCGGGGCCGGGAGAGGCGGGTCGCCTCGGCGGTTCCGGGAACCGCGTGCCCGGGTGCGGGACGGTTCCGGGGCCGAGGCACCTCGGCGGTCGGTGCTGCCGTCAAGCGGTGGCGACGAGCGGCCTGCCCTTCGACCGATTGAGCCCGATGAGCACGGCCACGAGCGCGACGACGTAGACGACGAGGAGGATCGTGCCGACGTTGAACCCGAACCCGTTGAGGCCGATGTACGCGAGGATGCCCGCGAGGAACGCGTACGCGAGCATGGGGATCGCGGTCCGGCGGATGACGTCGCCCTCACGGCCGAGCAGGCCGACGGTCGCAGCCGCGGCCGCGACGTTGTGGACCGCGACCATGTTGCCGGCGGCGCCGCCGACGGCCTGGGCCGCGACGACCGTCTCCGGGCTCGCCGCACCGATGTTCACGCCGGTGGAGAACTGGAACTGCGCGAACATCGTGTTCGACACCGTGTTGGACCCGGCGACGAACGCGCCGAGCGCGCCGATGAACGGAGCGACGATCGGCCAGGACTGACCGAAGGTGCCGGCGGCCGCCTCCGCGAGGACGATCGGCATCGAGGCGAGGCCCGAGTCGTTGTAGTCGGCACCGGAGTTGATGAACACGCGCACGAGCGGGAGCGTGCACATGAGAGTGACGCCGGCGCCGAGGATCTGCCCACCGGCGAGCTTCCACGAGGACCCGATCTGCTGCTTCGACATCCGGTGGAGAAGGTACGTGATGCCGGCGGCGAGGACGAAGAGTGCGCCGGGGGAGTACAGGAGGTCCATCTTCTGCGAGATCCCGGTGCCGAAGATGTCGTTGACCTGGATGGCGGCGGGGCCTCCCAGGAACGCCTTCACCGCGGGGATGTTGCGAGTGAGCAGGAGGAGGACCACGACGATCATGTACGGGGCCCAGGCGCGCACGAGCGACATGCGCTTGGTGAGGTGGGCGGCCTCCTCGGCGGGGTCGACGGTGCCCATCCACGTGGCCGGCCACTGCTCGCGCGGGGCGAAGTCCCATGTCTCCTTCGGCATGAGGAAGCCGGCACGGCTCGCGGTGATGACGATCGCGAGGCCGACGAGACCGCCGATGAGGGACGGGAACTCGGGACCGACGAACTTCGCGACGAGGTAGTACGGGACGACCATCGCGAGTGCGGAGAAGATCGCGAAGGGCCAGATCTTCAGACCGTCCGCGAAGCGGCGGTTCGCTCCGAAGACTCCCGTCATGAGGCACGAGATCACGAGAGGGATGAGGATGCCGCAGATGCCGTGGATGAGCGCCACCTGCGAGGCCGTGTGGGCGACGAAACCGCTCTGGTCGAGGCCGAGCTCCGCCGCACGGGCGGCGACGTCCGCCGACATCGAGCCGTCCTCCTGGGCGAGTCCGGTCCCGACGCCCGTGAGCATGGGGGTGCCGACGGCGCCGAAGCTCACCGGGGTCGACTGGATGACGAGGCCGGCGATGACCGCGGCCATCGCGGGGAATCCGAGTGCGAGCAGGAGCGGAGCGACGACGGCGGCCGGCGCACCGAAGCCGGCGGCACCCTCGATGAAGGAGCCGAAGAGCCAGGCGACGATGATGACCTGCACCCGGCGGTCCGGGGAGATCGACACGAAGCCGGCACGAATCGTCTCGATCGCGCCCGAACGGGTGACCGTCGCCAGGAGCAGCAAGGCTCCGAAGACGATCCACAGCAGACCGATCGCGACGAGCAGGCCCTGGACGACCGAGGCGCCGATCGTGACCCAGCCGATCTGCCAGAAGAAGTGCGCGGTGAGGGCCGCGACGACGAGGCCGATGGGCATCGCGTACTTGGCGGGCATCCGGAATCCGATGAGGAGTACGCCCGCCACGAGGATGGGGAAGACGGCGACGAACGCCGCCACTGCGAGGTTGTCCATGAAGAGTCCGATCCGCGGCATCGTTGCCGCATCAAGTCGGGGACCGCGGTGTCCCCGATGTTTTCTGCATCACAGAAAAATCATTCCGACCCGGGGAGCGTAACCGACCGGTTCCAGGCCCACAACAGCGGGGGTGCGGAATTTACCGCACTGATGCATGCGCTCGTGATCAGGGGTCTTGACAGCTGTTCAGTAGGGGTGCCGATGTGTTTCCGCAATACGGAAACACAATTCCATTATGAGCTCCGTGATGTTAGTCTCATCGCACCCAGATGCCACGGAAGGCAGCCAAGGAAGGACCTTTCCCCGCATGACACGCAATGATGCGCGCACCCTCGAGGAGCTGAAGGCAGCACTCCCCGCCGAAGTCCTCACGACGAATCCCGACACGATGGAGGCCTACCGCCGGGACCGGGCCAACGACCCGAACCCCGGCATGCCCCTCGTCGTCGTGCGGCCCACGACGACCGAACAGGTCCAGACCGTCGTGCGGATCGCCGCCGCCAACGGCACTCCGATCGTCCCGCGCGGCGCCGGCTCGAGCCTCTCCGGTGGCAGCACCGCCGTCGACGGTGCGATCACCCTGTCCGTCGACCGGATGAACACCATCACCGTCGACACCTCGACCCGGACCCTCACGACCGGTCCGGGCGCCATCAATGCCGAGGTGAAGGCAGCGGCCGCGGAGCACGGACTCTGGTACCCGCCGGACCCGGCGTCCTTCGAGTTCTGCTCGATCGGCGGCAACATCGCGACGAACGCCGGTGGCCTGTGCTGCGTCAAGTACGGCGTCACCACCGACTACGTCCTCGGGATGACGGTCGTCCTCGCCGACGGTCGGGCGATCAGGCTCGGCGGCCCCAAGCTCAAGGACGTCGCCGGTCTCTCGCTCACGAAGCTCTTCGTCGGCAGCGAGGGAACCCTCGGCATCATCACCGAGGTCACCCTCCGCCTCGTCCCCGCCCAGCGGCAGCCGACCACCCTCGTCGCGACCTTCCCCACTCTCGAGGCCGCCACGAACACCGTCATCGACGTCTCCCGCACCATGCGACCGTCGATGGCCGAGTTCATGGACCGCACGACGATCAACGCGGTCGAGGACGAGACCCGCATGGGCCTCGACCGCGAAGCAGCGGCGATGCTCATCTTCCAGTCCGACGAGGCCGGCGACCACGCCCAGACCGAGATCCTCGAGATCGAGCGCCTGTGCCACCACCACGGCGCCACCGAGTGCTACGCGACCGCGGACCCCGACGAGGGTGCCGCCTTCATCCAGGCCCGCCGTATGGCCATCCCCGCGGTGGAGAAGACCGGTGCGATCCTCCTCGAGGACGTCGGCGTCCCGGTGCCGCGCCTCGGCGATCTCGTCTCCGGGATCGCGGCGATCGCGCGGAAGCACGAGGTCTCCATCCCGGTCCTCGCGCATGCCGGCGACGGCAACACCCACCCCCTCGTCGTGTTCGACCCCACCGACGAGGCCATGAAGGACCGGGCCGAGCGGGCCTACGGGGAGATCATCGACCTCGCGATCTCCCTCGACGGCACCATCACCGGTGAGCACGGCATCGGCCGGATGAAGCGGCCGTGGCTCGTCGATCAGCTCGGTGAGGACGTCATGGAACTCAACCAGCGCATCAAGGACGCCCTCGACCCGCAGGGCATCCTCAACCCCGGATCCGTCTTCGCGATGCGACCGGAGACCCAGGTACACGTCGTAGCAGGAGGACAGCAGTGAGCGACACCCCCACCCATATCAGCACCCCGCAGATCGCCTACGCGAAGGCCGCCGAGGCCGTCGCCCTCGCCGTCGAGGAAGGTGCGAAGGTCGGCATCCCGGTCTCCGTCACCGTCGTCGACACCGCGCTCGGTCTCGTCGCCTACGGGCGTGCCGACGGGACGACTCCGCACTCGGTGGAGACCTCCCGCCGCAAGGCCCAGACCGCTGCCTCGACGCGCAAGCCCAGCGCCGCTGTCGTCCCGGAACTCGCCGAGGCGCTCGAACACGGCTCCGGCTTCGTCCTCACCCGCATCCCCGGTGGCCTCCCGCTGCAGTTCGACGGTGTGCACGTCGGCGGGCTCGGAGTGGCCGGTGGGCCGCCGCCGGTCGACGCCGAGATCGCTGCCGCGGTCATCGCCCGCCTCGGCGCCGACCCGGTGTCCGCACCCGCGTCCTGACCCGTTCCCTCCCACACTCACGGAGAACCCATGACTCTGCCGTCCCCCACCACCCAGCTCACCGAGACCCGCGCCGGCCTGCAGGTCGCCGCGCCCCTCCTGTCCTACGTCGAGTCAGAGGCGCTCCCGGCCGCCGGGATCGAACCGGACGCCTTCTGGTCCGGCGTCGCGTCGATCCTCGCGGACCTCGCGCCCCGCAACCGCGAGCTGCTCGCGGTCCGCGACGAAATCCAGGCGAAGCTCGACGAGTACCACCGCGCGAACCCCGGGCAGCCCGACCCCGCGCAGTACCGTGCGTTCCTCGAGGAGATCGGGTACCTCGTGCCCGAACCCGAGGACTTCACGATCACGACCTCGAACGTCGACACGGAGATCACCTCCCAGGCCGGCCCGCAGCTCGTCGTCCCGGTGACGAACGCGCGCTTCGCGATCAACGCGGCGAACGCCCGCTGGGGTTCCCTCTACGACGCGCTCTACGGCACCGACGCCATCTCCCAGGACGGGGACCTCGCTCCCGGGAAGGGCTACAACCCGACCCGCGGCGCCGCCGTCATCGCGAAGGCCCGTGAGGTGCTCGACGGGGCCGTCGCCCTGCAGACCGGCTCCCACGCGGACGCCGTCGCCTACCGCATCGAGGACGGTGCCCTCGTCGTCGAACTCGCCGACGGCACCGTCACCGCTCCCGCCGATCCCGCCGCGTTCCAGGGGTACAAGGGGGAGCCGACGGCGCCCACGAACGTCCTCCTGCTCCACAACGGCCTGCACCTCGACATCGTCATCGACCGCGAGGGCAACATCGGTTCGACCGACGCCGCCGGCATCCAGGACCTCGTCCTCGAGTCCGCGGTCACGACGATCGTCGACCTCGAGGACTCCGTGGCCGCCGTCGACGCCGAGGACAAGGCGCTGTGCTACCACAACTGGGCGGGCCTCGCCTGCGGCCGGCTCTCCGAGGAGGTGACGAAGGACGGGCGCACGTTCACCCGGTCCCTCGCCGGCGACCGCGAGTACACCGCCGCCGACGGTTCGGCCCTCTCCCTGCCCGGCCAGTCGCTCCTCTTCGTCCGCAACGTCGGGCACCTCATGACGAGCGATGCGATCGTCGACGCCGACGGCAACGAGGTCCCCGAGGGCATCCTCGACGCGATCCTCACGACGCTCGGTGCTCTGCCGGCACTGCGGGACGCCTCCGGCAACTCCCGCACCGGTTCGATGTACATCGTGAAGCCGAAGATGCACGGCCCCGACGAGGTCGCCTTCGCCGTCGAGACCTGCGCGCGCGTCGAGGAACTGCTCGGCCTGCCCGCCGGCACCCTCAAGCTCGGCATCATGGACGAGGAACGCCGCACCACGGTGAACCTCAAGGCGTGCATCAAGGCCGCCTCCGACCGCGTCGTCTTCATCAACACCGGCTTCCTCGATCGCACCGGCGACGAGATCCACACCTCGATGCAGGCCGGTCCGATGGTCCGCAAGGCCACGATGAAGTCCCAGGGCTGGCTCGCGGCGTACGAGAACGCGAACGTCGACACCGGCCTCGCCGCAGGGTTCTCGGGCACGGCGCAGATCGGCAAGGGCATGTGGGCGATGACCGACCTCATGGCGGACATGCTCGAGCAGAAGATCGGTCACGTGAAGGCCGGAGCAACCGCCGCCTGGGTGCCCTCGCCCACCGCCGCGACCCTCCACGCCCTCCACTACCACCAGGTGGACGCCTTCGCGGTGCAGAAGGAACTCGCCGGGCGCGCCCCGCAGTCGGTCGACGCGATCCTCGTACCGCCGCTCGGGGACGCGTCCGCGCTCACCGACGAGGACAAGCGCACGGAGATCGACGAGAACGTCCAGTCGATCCTCGGCTACGTCGTCCGGTGGATCGACCAGGGCGTCGGCTGCTCGAAGGTGCCCGACATCCACGACGTCGCCCTCATGGAGGACCGCGCGACCCTGCGCATCTCCAGCCAGCTGCTCGCCAACTGGCTCACCCACGGCGTCATCACGCTCGAGCAGGTCGACGAGGCGCTCCTGCGTCTGTCCGCCGTCGTCGACGAGCAGAACGCGGGCGATCCGGCGTACGAGCCCCTCGCCCCCGGCGGCGTCGGCGGTCTCGCGTTCAACGCGGCCCGCGAGCTCATCGTCGAGGGAACCTCGCAGCCGAGCGGTTACACGGAGCCGATCCTCCACCGCCTCCGCCGCGACAAGAAGGCCGCACAGGCGGCCTGAGCCGCACGTCCCACCCGAGGCGCCACGCG
>NZ_BAAANO010000015.1:29398-76075 GCF_039529845.1 Brevibacterium samyangense
GTCCGCAGAGCGGACGGCGCTCCTGCGACGCGCTTCCCGTCACGGGAGCGCATTCCGACACGAAGGAACCGAGGAGGACCCGGTTGGGCACGAACACCACGTCCGGCGTGCAGTCCGTGGACCGCGCCTTCCTCCTCCTCGAGAGGATCGCCGCGGAGGGCGGGGAGATGACGATCTCGCACCTCGCGGAGGAGGTGCCGCTGCCGCTGCCGACGATCCACCGACTGCTGCACACGCTCATCGCGACCGGGTACGTACGTCAGCTGTCGAACAAGCACTACAGCCTGGGGCCGGGACTCATCCGGCTCGGGGAGAGCGCCGGCCAGCAGCTCGGAGCCTGGGCGCGGCCGCACCTGGCCGGGCTCGTCGAGGAACTCGGGGAGACCGCGAACATGGCGGTCCTCGACGACGACCGGGCGACCTATGTCGCGCAGGTGCCCTCGGCGCATTCGATGCGGATGTTCACCGAGGTGGGACGGCGCGTCCACACGCACACCTCGGGAGTCGGGAAGGCGATCCTCGCGCTGTTGTCCGAGGAGCGTGTCGAGGCGATCGTCTCCTCGGCGGGAATGCCGGTCGCGACCGTGCACAGCATCGGGACGCTACCGGCACTCCGGGTGGAGCTCGCGCGGATCCGTGAACGCGGGTACGCGGTCGACGACAGCGAGCAGGAGATCGGGGTGCGGTGCCTGGCGGTGTCGGTCCCCGGGATGCCGACGCCCACGGCGATCTCCGTGTCCGGGCCCGAGAGCCGGGTCGACGACGCGTTCCGCGCGCGGGCGGTGCCGCTGCTGCAGGAGACGGCCAGGAGGATCGGGCAGGGACGGTAGCCCTCGCTGAACGATCGTTCGGTGTGCAGTTAGAGTGGGGAGACGAAGGTCGTGCCGCCGTAGCCGCGCGGCGCGCCCCACCCCCGTTCCCCCGTTCGGCGTCACCCCATGCAAAGGAGCATGATGACCACCACTGCTACTCACGGCACCGTCGTCCTCGACATCGACGACGGCCTCGCCCACGTCCGTCTCAACCGGCCCGACAGTCTCAACTCGCTCACCCGCGAGGTCTTCGAGGACCTGGTCGAGATCGGGACCTCGCTCCTCGACGCGCCGACGGTGAATGCCGTGGTGCTCAGTGGTGAGGGGCGGGCGTTCTGCGCCGGCCTCGACCTCGGCGAGTTCCAGCGGATGAAGACGGGGGAGAAGGTCGGCGGGACGAAGAACGTCGTCGCCCAGGGCGAACCCCTCGGCGCGGCGAAGGCGATCGCGCAGAAGGCCGTGCACGTGTGGTCGCTCGTCCCGGTCCCGGTCATCGCCGGGGTCACCGGCGTCGCCTTCGGCGGCGGGCTCCAGGTGGCGCTCGGCGCGGACGTCCGGATCGTCGCCCGCGACGCGAAGCTCTCGATGATGGAACTCAACTGGGGACTCGCCCCGGACATGGGCGGCACCCAGCTGCTGCCGCGCCTCGTCGGGCCGGCGCAGGCGAAACTGCTCGTCTTCACGGGCAAGGTCATCGACGGTGAACGGGCCGAACGCATCGGCCTCGCGGACGAGATCGCCGAGGATCCCGTCGCGCGGGCACTCGAGATCGGGCGCGACCTCGCGGAGAGGTCCCGCACCGCCCTTGTCCGGGCCAAGGAACTCGTCGACCTCGCCGGTTCGGGTGCCTCGCTCGCCGAGGGATTCGCCCGCGAGCAGGAGGTCATCGCCGAACTCATGGGCAGCCCCGAACAGATCGCCGCGGTGGAGAAACGTCAGGCGATCCTCGCTGCCCGGAAACAGGCGAAGTCCGACGAGAAGGGAGCGAAGGCATGAGCACGAACGGTGATGTGCGTCCGAACGATGCCGCCGCGGAGCAGACCGTGCACGATCCGATCGGGTATCTGTCTCCGAAGCTTCTCGAGGGGCACGTCGCCTTCATCACCGGCGGCGGTTCGGGTATCAACCTCGGGATCGCGAAGGCCTTCGCCCGGTGCGGTGCGGACGTCGCGATCTGCGGGCGCACCGAGTCGAAGCTCGCGGCCGCCGCCGAGGAGATCGCCGCCCTCGGGGCGAAGGTCGCCTACAGGGCCGCCGACGTGCGGGACCCCGAGGCGCTCCAGGCCTCCGTCGACCACGCCGCCTCCGAGCTCGGGGACGTGAGCATCGCCGTCGCCGGCGCCGCCGGCAACTTCTTCGCCCGCGCGGAGGAGATGAGCGCGAACGCCTTCGCCACGGTCGTGAACATCGACCTCCTCGGGGCGTACCACACGGCACGTGCGGCGTTCCCGTACCTCCAGCGGACGAAGGGCTCGATCCTCTTCATCTCCGCAGGTCAGGCGTACAAGGCGAACAAGTTCCAGGCACATGTCGGGGCGGCGAAGGCCGGAATCGAGATGCTCATGAAGGACCTCGCGCTCGAGTGGGGACCGCACGGCATCCGGTCGAACTCCCTCGTGCCGGGCCCGGTGAACGGAACCGAGGGCATGTCCCGTCTGGCTGGTCCGACCGGTAAGGACGCCTGGAACAAGGCGGTGCCGCTCGGACGCTGGGCGGACGCCGAGGAACTCGGGGCGATGGCCGCAGTGCTCTCCGGGCCGCTCGGCGCCTATGTCACCGGTTCGCAGTACCACGTGGATGGTGGGTCCGGGCTCACGAGCAATCCGGCGATCTCCGACGCGGTCGAGCAGGCGCTGTTCTCGAAGTGAGCGCACCGTCGTCGACCCGCCGCCGGATGGGGACGACATAGGGTTTCGTGGGAGTCGCCCGAGGAATCGGAAGAAATCCACGCAGCGACCTCACGAAACCGCCTCCTCGAACGTTTACAGGGTGATGGACATTCAACCTTCGGTGCGTCACCCCTTCGACCGGGTGGTCCGCGAGCACGGTCTGGCAGTACTACGGTTCTGCAGATCCATGCACGCGGATCCCCGTGACGCGGAGGACGCCTACGCGGAAACCTTCCTGCGGGCCATCCGTGCCTACGCCTCGCTGCCGGCGGATGCCAATGTGCAGGCGTGGCTCGTGCGCATCGCCCACAACGCCTCGGTGGACATCCACCGTCGTAACTCCGTTCTGCCCGTTCCCGCGGACGACGAGGATCTCGCAGCGTCCGTCGAGCACGCAAGTGTCCGGAACGGGCTGCGGGACGAAGCCCACCACGGGGACGTCGACGTCGTGGAGCTCCTCGGACTGCTCACGGAACGACAGCGCTCCGTCATTGCGCACCACTATCTCCTCGGTATGCCGTTCAGGGCGATCGCGGAGGAGCTCGGTGGGACGGAGTCCGCAGCACGGCGAGCGGCGGCGGACGGCATCGCGGCGCTGCGCAGGCACGTGGGAGAACGAGCAGGAGGAGAGACGGCATGAACGAACGAGGAGAACTGCGCGCAGTGGGGGAACTCCCGCTCACGAGCGGTGCGGCGGTGAACGACGGGCGACCGGGAGGCAGCACTCCCTGGGAACCGGAAGCGGCACTCGCCGCGCCGGCGTCCGCGGTCGAACGGGCCATGCTCGAGCGGCTCAACGCGCGGGTGTTCGACGTCGCCTCCACCGAGGGGAAGGTCGACGCGCGCTTCGCCTTCTTGCCGAGTCCCATGGGGCGCATCCTCGTCGTCGCCACCGACCGGGGGCTTCTCCGCATCGGGTTCGACACCGAGGACCCGGAAGCCGTTCTGCTCGAGGTCTCGGCCGTCGCCGGTCCCATCGTCGTCGAGGATCCCGAAGGGCTACGGCTGTATCTGCGGGAACTCGAGGAGTTCTTCGAGGGCGGACGTCGCACCTTCGACCTCCCCCTCGATTTCGCCCTCACGAAGCTCGGCGGTTTCCGGGCGACCGTGCAGCAGGCCCTCGCGAAGATCCCCTTCGGATCAACACGCAGCTACACGGAGATGGCGACGATGGTGGGCAACCCGAAGGCCGTGCGCGCTGTGGGCTCCGCGTGCGCGCAGAACCCGCTGCCGATCGTGCTCCCGTGCCACCGCGTCGTCCGCACCGACGGGTCCTTCGGCAACTACCGCGGCGGTCATGACCGGAAGAAGTGGATCCTCGAATGGGAGGCCCGCCTCGCAGGGTGAGCGGACCGGCGGACGACATCCATCAGCCCGTGGAGTTGTCCCACCAGCGGAGGACTCGGAGGGCCCGGAACGTGAGCCACGGGGACGGGTGGCCGGGCGGAACGTCCACCTCGAACCACATCTTCCCGCCGTGCCGCCAATCCTGATGCCAGGTTCCGTCCGGCTTCCGTCTGCTCCTCACGAGTTCGACGGCCTCGGTCAGGTGGTCGTCGCCGCGCAGTGAGCCGGAGGAGGCCACCTCGTCGGCGGCGCGGAAGTGGTCGAAAACGCGGAGCGCGGAATAGGCCGCGCGTGGGGGATAGGCGAACACGGTCTGCCAGGGGACGATCGGGCTGTCGTCGGTGAGTCGGTGAAGAACCCGTCGTTCGAGGAGATAGTCCTCGCCAGCCGTGCGTGCCGCTCTCGTGCTCGCTGTTCCGCCCGCGTCCGCCCGTGCCCCGTTCGTACTCGAGCAACCCTTCGAGAGCATTGATCGTCGAATCGACCGACGCCCGGGTCGATCCCTCGACCCATTCGCAGTTCCACCCTCCCTCGTCCATGGCATGATCGACGAACCACTGGGCGAGCGCGTCCATGTCGCGGCCCAACCACAGGCCGTTCGCCAGGGGGAACGCGTTGATGCATACGTCGACCTCGCCGTCCCAGTAGGGCAGGTCGCGTACTCCCATCGGGCATTCCGTTCGAGGCGGTCGGGCGTGTCGCCGAGCGCCTCGGCCGGACAGCCCCATGACCGCAGGGCGCCCAGCGACCACGTCGTCGCCGTCCACGGTTGCTCGGTGTCACCCGGGTCCGGTGCACCTGCAGAGCCGCGCGCCGGGACGTACGCTCCACCGGACCACTGTCCGTCCGGATCCTGCAGCGCAAGAAGCCGCGCCCCGAACCCTCCCTCGGTCACGCGGGCCCGGGTCGCTTCCCACACCTCGGCGGGAGCTCCCACGAGAGCGCGCTCGACCTGCCAGTGGAGCGCCGGATCCGAGTCGAGCAACCACGCGAGGACGGCCTCGTCCGAGGAATCCGCCGGAGCGGTGATCGGGCGACCGCCTGCCTGAGTGTTCATGGAGCGAAAGTACGCCCGGAACCCGTCCGTGGGAAGGGTCCGTCCCACGGGCGGAGCGAGCGAGGGCGGGGCGGGCGTGGCCCGGGGCGGAGGGCACGGCACCGCTCGCGCAAAGAGAATCACCCAGGGCAACCGAAAGAGTTGCGTTCGGCGGGAACGGAAACTCATTCGATTGCCCTGGGTGAAACCGTGGGAGGAACGCAGGGAACCGGGCTCGGGGGAGACCTGCGCGCCGAGGCCTCAGAGGATCGTCGTCGACGACTCCTTCGGTACCCGGTTGAAGCGGGTGAGCTGCGTGACGTGACGCGGTTCGAGCTCCTCGATCGAGTTGACCTGGAGCAGCTTCATCGTGCGGACGATCTCCTCCGAGAGGATTTCGATCGTGCGGTCCACACCCTCACGGCCACCGGCCATGAGGCCGTACAGGTACGCGCGGCCGATGAGCGTGAACTTCGCACCGAGTGCGATCGACGCGACGATGTCCGCGCCGTTCATGATGCCGGTGTCGACCATGACCTCGGTGTCCTTGCCGACCTCCCGGACGACCTCGGGCAGGAGGTGGAACGGCACGGGCGCACGGTCGAGCTGACGGCCACCGTGGTTCGAGAGCACGATCCCGTCGACCCCGAGGTCGGCCAGGCGCTTCGAGTCCTCGACGTTCTGCACGCCCTTGATCGCGATCTTTCCGGGCCAGATCGCACGGATCTCCTCGAGCGCCTCGTAGTCGATCGACGGGTCCATCGCGGCGTTGAGGAGCTCCCCGACGGTGCCGCCGGTCGAGGAGAACGACGCGAACTCGAGCTGCGGAGTCGTGAGGAAGTCCCACCACCACCAGGGGCGCGGCAGGGCGTCGATCACGGTGCCGAGGGAGATCTGCGGCGGGATCGAGAAGCCGTTGCGCTTGTCGCGCAGACGGGCACCGGCGACAGGGGTGTCGACGGTGAAGAAGAGGGTGTCGAACCCGGCCTTCGCTGCGCGTTCGACGAGGCCGTAGGACACCTCGCGGTCGTTCATCACGTACAGCTGGAACCAGTTACGGCCGTGCGGGTTCGCGGCCTTCACGCCCTCGATCGAGGTGGTGCCGAGCGTCGACAGCGAGAAGGGGATGCCCGCAGCACCTGCGGCGCCCGCACCGGCGACCTCACCCTCGGTCTGCATGAGGCGGGTGAACCCGGTCGGTGCGATTCCGAAGGGCATCGCCGAGGAACCACCGAGGACCTGCGTTGTCGTGTCGACGTGGGACACGTCCTTGAGGATCGACGGGTGGAACTCGACGTCCTCGAACGCCTGGCGGGCACGCGACAGCGAGATCTCGCCCTCGGCCGCACCATCGGTGTAGTCGAACGCGGCGGCCGGGGTGCGGCGCTTCGCGATGTCGCGGAGGTCGTGGATCGTGAGCGCGGACTCGAGCCTGCGCTTCTTGCCGTTGAGCTCGACCTTCTTGAACTTGAGCAGTTCGAAGATCTCGGCGGGGTTGGGTACCTGGCGTTTCACCATGAGGAGTCTCCTTCGATGACAGTGTGGTCAGACCACATGGGGAGAGCGTATCAATGCGATGCGGGAGAGGACTGCGATGCGGGAGAGGACAGGGTCGGCATGCGATCGATGACCCGGGCCTCCGGCGGACGGCGGTTCCCACGACCGTGTGGAAACCGCCGCCCGATGCGCGCACGTGAGGACATCATGCCGTGCGTGCGCGGCGGAATCACGGCTGCGGCAGCATCCACGCGAGCACATTCGACTGCAGCCCGTTGAGGAGGCAGAGCGCCACGAGCATGCCGATGCTCCACCACACAACCTTCCGCAGGATCGCGGACTCCTTGCCGAGGAGCCCGACCGCGGTCGCGGCGATCGTGAGGTTCTGCGGGCTGATGAGCTTGCCGACGACACCGCCGGAGGTGTTCGCGGCGACCATGAGCGCCGGGTCCAGTCCGGCCTTGAGCGCGGCGGTCTGCTGGAGCGTCGCGAAGAGGGCGTTGGCGCTCGTGTCCGAACCGGTGACCGCGGTGCCGAGCCAGCCGAGGATCGGTGCGAGGAACGCGAACGCGGCGCCGGTTCCGGCGATCCACGTGCCGATCGTGATCGTCTGCCCGGCCTGGTTCATCACGTACGCGAGCGAGAGCACGGAGACGACGGTGAGGATCGAGAACCGCATCTTCACGACGTTCCTCGTGAACACCTCGAGCGCGTCCTGCGGCTTCATCCGGTACACCGCCGCGACGATGATGCCGGTGATGAGCAGGAGCGTGCCCGGCGAGGACAGCCACTGGAAGCTGTAGACGGTGTTCGTCGAGACCTCGCCGGCGGCGGTGAGGATCCGTCCGTCGGAGCCCGGCCACGGGATCTTCACATCGGTGGCCGCGAGTGCCGAGGTGAGCGGGGTCCACAGCTTCGCGAGCGCGAAGATCACGATGACGAGCAGGTACGGGAAGAGGGCGAGGAACACCCGGGAACCCGTGAGGCCGACGCCTGCCGTGCCCGCAGCTCCGGCTGCGTCTGCGGCGTCCGCGGTGGTGCCGTCCGTCGCCGAGGCGCGGGTCGCCTCGGCCGTGGTCGTCGCCTTCCCTGCACGGCCGGCGGCAGCGGCCTCGACGGCGAGTTCCTCGTCCTCGCGCCGGCGCTCGCCGAGGAGGCGTGCGCGTGCGGCCTCGCCGCCCTTCGGCTTCCAGACGCGGAGCATGAGGACTGCGGCGAGGAGACCGACGAGCGAGGAGATGACGTCGGTGAGTTCGACGGAGATCCAGGTCGCGGACACCCACTGGGCTGCGGCGAAGGCGACACCGACGACGACGGCGATCGGCCAGATCTCCTTGACCCCGCGCAGGCCGTCGGCGAGGAATGCGAGGAACGTCGGGACGAAGAGTGCGATGAGCGGGGTCTGGTGGCCGACGATCGCGCCGATGTGGTGGTAGTCGATGCCGGTGAGGGTGCCGGCGGTGAGGATCGGGATCGCGATCGCGCCGAACGCGACCGGCGCGGTGTTCGCGACGAGGACGACGGTGGCCGCCCGCATCTTCGAGAAGCCGATGGCGAGCAGCATGACGCCGGTGATCGCGATGGGGGCGCCGAAGCCGGCGAGGGCCTCGAGCAGACCGCCGAAGCAGAACGCGATGATCATCGCCTGGATGCGGGGGTCGTCGGAGACCGTGTCGATGACCCGGCGGAGGTCCTCGAAGCGGCCGCTCCTCACCGTGAGTTCGTAGAGCCAGATCGCCATGAGGACGATCCACATGATGGGGAAAAGGCCGAAGGCGGCGCCCTGGGTCGCCGAGAGCGCGGCGAGGTCGAGCGGCATGCGGTACCCGAGGATCGCGACGAGGAGGGCCACACCGAGGGCGGTGAGGCCTGCCCAGTGGGCCTTCCACCGCAGGAGGCCGAGCGTGACGAAGACGGTGACGAGGGGAAGTGCCGCCACGAGGGCCGACAGGGTGAGGTTGTCGGCGATCGGGGCCACATCGGGTGTGTACATCTACTCTCCACGGGACATCGACGGTGATGTCGGTGCCGTCGTCCCTGACGACACCGGGTTGCGGCGGGGTGGTGCGGCGTGCGAGCGGTCGCGCGCCGCCTCACGCTGTGGACGGTGTGAGCGCACCTCTGTGTGGTCAGACCACGCAGGAGTACGGGGGAGAGCGTAGGGACAAAGTGTGACGGGGGTCAACCGCGTGAGGGGTGACGTGCTAGAAAAGGTCCCCATGAGCACCGACGACACCACCGCGCCCGAGGCGCCGGCCGGGCCGGGACCGCAGGACGCCTCGGCGGGGGAGCGGGCGGGAAAGCCCGCCTGGGCACCGCTGGCCCGCAGCAGTACCCATGAACTCGTCATTGCGCAGATCGAGGACAGGATCATGTCCGGTGACCTCGTCGTCGGAGATGCGCTGCCGCCCGAACGCGAGTTCGCCGCGACCCTCGGCGTGAGCCGGGCCGGCGTACGCGAGGCCATCCGCGTCCTCGAGGGGCAGGGGGTGCTGCGGTCGGGAGTGGGTTCCGGCAAGTCCGCCGGCACCTTCGTCGCGGCCCTCCCGAGCCAGGCGCTCATGCGGTTCCTGCGCCTCCACGTCGCGCTCTCGAACTTCCGGATCGACGAGGTCGTCGAGGCCCGCGTCCTCCTCGAACGCGCGAGCGCCGAACTCGCGGCCCGACGCGCCGATGCCGATGCGCTCGCCCGGATGCGGGGGGCCCTCGCGGTCATGCAGAGTCCGGGGCTCACCCGCGAGGCCTTCAACGAGGCCGATACCGAGTTCCATATCGCGATCGCCCAGGCCGGGGGCAACCGTCTGTTCGCGGACATGACGGGGGCGATCCGCGAATCCCTCCGCGCCGAGATCCTCCGTGGCTTCCGGCAGGTCGACGACTGGGACTCGCTCGCGGCGATGCTCGTGGAACAGCACGAGGCGATCTTCCGGGAGATCGAGTCCGGCGACCGGGACCACACGCTCGCGGACACGATGGAGAAACACATCCGGTCGGCCGCGGAGGCACTGCCGTATCTCAGCGCGACCGACCGGGAGTGATGCGGGCCGAGGCCCCGGCGCCGGGCCGGTGACCCGACCGGCGCTCAGGAGGTCACTCAGGAGGTCGCTCAGTAGGTGTAGAACCCCTCGCCCGTGGCGACGCCGAGCTTGCCCTTGTCGATGTACTCGGTCTTGACGAGCTCCGCGAAGGCGCGCTGCTTCGGGTCCGCGCTCACGGAGGAGATGTTGTACGCGGTGGTGAGTCCGACGACGTCGAAGATCTCGAACGGTCCCTTGGGTGACTGGGTCCCGATCCTCCAGGTCGCGTCGATGTCCTTCGGCTCCGCGATTCCGTCGACGAGGAGTTCCGCGGCCGCGTTGAGCAGCGGCACGAGGAGCGAGTTGAGGAGATAACCGGCCTTCTCCTTCTTGATCTCGATCGGCACCATGCCGATGTTCCGTGCGAAGTCGACGACGGTGC
Organism: Brevibacterium samyangense; assembly: GCF_039529845.1. Taxonomy (NCBI): domain Bacteria; kingdom Bacillati; phylum Actinomycetota; class Actinomycetes; order Micrococcales; family Brevibacteriaceae; genus Brevibacterium; species Brevibacterium samyangense. The sequence goes on from NZ_BAAANO010000015.1 coordinate 39,439, forward strand.
GGTACACCTCGGGGTCGGTCTTCGGAGTGCCCATGACCTCGCCGGTGTTGTGCGACCAGATCTCGTTCGCGAAGTGGAGGGCGAGGAACTTCTCCGGCCGCCCGGAGGACTCCATCATGTCGCTCGGCAGGAGCGTCGACGAGTTCGTCGCGAAGATCGTGTGTGCGGGAGCGGCGGCGCCCACCTCCGCCCAGGTGCTCTGCTTGAGTTCGAGCTTCTCCGGGATCGCCTCGATGACGAGGTCGGCCTCCGCCACGGACGCCGCGAGGTCGGTGGTGAGGGCGATGCGGTCGATCGCTGCGGCCGTGGACTCCGCGGTCGCTCCCTCGACCTCGTCGACGTACCGGGCGGCGAGCTTCGCGAACCGGTCCCGGGCCGCGGTAAGCGCGTCCTCGGAGATGTCGAAAGCGGTGACGGCGAATCCGTGGAAGGCCGACTGGAAGATGATCTGGGAGCCGAGGACTCCGGTGCCGAGGACAGTGATGTTCTTCATGCCTCTCATTCTGCTCCCGGCGCGGTCGGAAGGACCCAGGAGGTGACCGACGTCCTCTGTCTCTTGCGTCACCACCCGCTGCGGGGCCCGAGGTATCGGGGGAACGGGGAACCCCACGTGCAGTGAGGAGCATGTCCTGCCGGGAGGTGATGCGTCAGGCTGCGGGAGTGGCGCCTCAGGCCGCGTGTGGGAACGACGTGATCCGGAACACGTTCGACTTTCAATCAGAATGCCGGATATTGATACGGTTCCCAGTGATCTTTCAACCAACTCGAACATAACCGAAAGGTTCCCCGTGCGTCTGCTCGACAAGGAATCCATCGTCGCGCCCCCGGAATTCAACCGGTGGCTCATGCCCGCGGCGGCGCTCGCCATCCACCTGTGCATCGGCCAGGTGTACGCCCTCAGCGTCTTCAAGGTCCCCTTCATGGACCGCTTCGAAACCGGTGAGGTGGCGATCGGCTGGATCTTCTCCCTCGCGATCGCGATGCTCGGTATCTCCGCGGCGATCGGCGGCACCTGGGTGGAGAAGGCCGGCCCGCGCAAGTCGATGGTCGTCGCAGGCGCCTTCTGGGTCGTCGGCTTCTTCGTCGCCTCCCTCGGCATCTCCACCGGTCAGCTGTGGCTCCTCTACGTCGGGTACGGCGTCATCGGCGGCATCGGCCTCGGCATCGGGTACATCTCCCCGGTGTCCACCCTCATGAAGTGGTTCCCGGACCGCCCGGGCCTCGCCACGGGCCTGGCGATCATGGGCTTCGGTGGCGGTGCTCTCATCGCGAGCCCGCTGTCCTCGGCGCTCATGGGCGCCTTCGGTGGTGGCACCGAGCCGGAGAACCTCGTCGCCGGCCTCACCCCGACGTTCGTCACGCTCGGTGTCGTCTACGCACTCGCGATCGCCGCGGGTGCCTACGTCATCCGCCTGCCCCACCCGGACTGGAAGCCCGCCGGCTACCAGCCCCCGGTCGACGAGGACGGCGTCGAGCGCAAGTCCCTCGTGAACGTCTCCGTGAAGTCCGCGATGCGCACGCCGCAGTTCTGGTTCCTGTGGATCGTCCTCTTCACGAACGTCACCGCCGGTATCGGCATCCTCGAGAACGCCGCCCCGATGATCCAGGACTACTTCTCCGAGATCACCGCGGCGTCCGCCGCCGGCTTCGTCGGTCTGCTCTCGCTCGCGAACATGGGCGGCCGGTTCGTGTGGTCGACTGCCTCGGACTACATCGGCCGCAAGAACGTCTACGTCGTCTACCTCGGTGTCGGCCTCCTCGCGTACCTCTTCATCGCGATCTTCGGCGGCGGCAACGTCGTCCTCTTCATCCTCGCGACGCTCGTCATCCTGTCCTTCTACGGCGGTGGCTTCGCGACGATGCCCGCCTACCTGCGTGACCTCTTCGGCGTGTACCAGGTCGGCGCCATCCACGGCCGCATCCTCACGGCGTGGGCGGCGGCCGGTATCGCCGGGCCGCTCATCGTCAACGTCGTTGTCGAACACGGTTCCGCCTCGGGTGCCGAGGGCGCCGGCGTCTACGCGCTGTCGCTCTACATCATGGTGGGTGTGCTCGCGCTCGGTTTCGTCGCGAACCTCCTCATCCGCCCGGTGGCGAAGCGCCACCACGTGAGTGCCGAGGAGCTCGAGGCCGCGCAGCTCGCCACCCCGTCCGGTTCCTCCGTCGACCGCACTGCCGGGTCGAACGCCTTCCACAAGCTCGTCGCGATCGTCCTCGCGGCGGTCGTCGTGGCTGCGCTCGCCTACGGCCTCGCCCTCACCGTCGTGAAGGCCGCCGCCCTGTTCTGACCCACCGCCGAGGCGCCCTCCCGGACCCGACCCCGTGCCCGCTGAGCACGGGGTCGGACACGGCGGGGCGCCTCGGGCGTCGTCCGGCCCCTGCGGGCCTCGCGACTCCTCGATCCGAAAGTAGACTTCACCCATGGCTCTTCAGAAGATCATCGACACGGCCGTGACCAAGGCAAAGACCGCACTCGGGAGCCCCGACGTTCCCGACATCGACGAGTCCGGGCTGCGCGTCGGCAAGCCCTATGTCCATGCGGTCGGTGTCGGTGGCGTCGCCCACGCGATGGAACACTCCCTCCGGGAGATGGGCCCCGTGCGCACCGGGCAGACCCTCCTCAAGCTCAATCAGGCCCACGGCTTCGACTGCATGAGCTGCGCCTGGGCGGACCCGGACGCCTCCGAGCGCAGCCCCTTCGAGTTCTGCGAGAACGGTGCGAAGGCCGTCGCGGCGGAGGCCACCCGCAAGCGCGTGAAGCCCGAGTTCTTCGCGGAGCACTCGATCTCCGAACTCGCGATGCACGACGACTACTGGCTCAACCGCCAGGGCCGCCTCACGCAGCCGATGTTCAAGGACGAGGGCTCGGACCACTACGTGCCGGTGTCCTGGAAGGTCGCCTTCGGTCTCATCGCCGAGCAGCTGCAGTCCCTCGAGAGCCCGGATGAGGCGGCGTTCTACACCTCGGGCCGTGCCTCCAACGAGGCCGCGTTCATGTACCAGCTGCTCGTGCGCGGTTACGGCACGAACAACCTGCCGGACTGCTCGAACATGTGCCACGAGTCCTCGGGCACCGCGCTCGGCAGCACGATCGGCATCGGCAAGGGCTCGGTGTCGCTGCGTGACCTCGAGGAGTCGAAGCTCGTCTTCGTCGTCGGCCAGAACCCCGCGACGAACCATCCGCGCATGCTCTCGGCCCTCGAGAAGGTCAAGCAGAACGGCGGCATCGTCGTCGGCATCAACCCGCTGCCGGAAGCGGGTCTCATCAACTACCGCAACCCGCAGACGGTCCGCGGTGTCATCGGCAAGGGCACCGCGATCGGTGATCACCACCTGCAGGTGCGCCTCGGCGGCGACCAGGCCGTGTTCCGCGGGCTCGGCAAGTTCCTCCTCGAGGCCGAGCGCGCCGGGCGGCACACCCTCGGCATGGAGACCGTCTTCGACCACGCGTTCATCGAGCGCTACACGAACGGATTCGACTCCTGGATCTCCGCTCTCGAGTCCACCACGTGGGAGGAGATCGAGAAGGCGAGCGGCATCCCCGAGGCGCGCATTCGTGAGATGGGCGAACTCCTCCTCGAGTCCGACCGCACGGTCGTCTGCTGGGCCATGGGCCTCACGCAGCACCGCCACTCGGTCGACACGATCAAGGAGGTCGTCAACGTCATCCTCGCGCAGGGCAACATCGGTCGTCCCGGTGCCGGCCTGTGCCCCGTCCGTGGCCACTCGAACGTGCAGGGCGACCGCACGATGGGCATCTTCGAGAAGATGCCCGAGTCGTTCCACGACTCCCTCGACGGTCACTTCGAGTTCGCGAGCCCCCGGGCGCACGGCACGGACGCGGTCAACACGATCCGCGGGATGCGTGACGGGAGGATCACGTTCTTCATGGGCCTCGGCGGCAACTTCGTCAAGGCCGCGCCGGACACGATCGTCACGGAGGCCGCACTGCGCTCCTGCGAGATGACGGTGCAGATCTCGACGAAGCTCAACCACTCGCACTTCGCCGCCGGCAAGCGCGCGCTCATCCTCCCGACGCTCGGCCGCACCGACCTCGACGTGCAGCGCAGCGGACCGCAGAAGGTCACCGTCGAGGACTCGATGAGCATGGTGCACTCCTCGCAGGGCAGCCTCACCCCGCCGTCGGGCGACCTCCACTCCGAGGTCGCGATCATCTGCCACCTCGCGATCGCGCTCCTGTGCGACGAGAACGGCAACCCGAAGCCGGGCACCCCGCAGGTCGACTGGAACGCCGCGATGAACGACTACTCGGTCATCCGCCGTCACATCGCCGAGGTCATCCCCGGATTCCGCGACTTCGAGAAGCGCATCGAGGAACCGGGTGGCTTCAAGCTGCCGCACGGCCCGCAGGACTCCCGGACGTTCACCACCGAGTCGGGGAAGGCCGAGTTCTCGGGGGCCGACCTCGACTGGCTCGAGGTCCCCGCCGGCCGCGTCATGCTCCAGACACTGCGTTCGCACGACCAGTTCAACACGACGATCTACGGCCAGGACGACCGTTACCGCGGCATCCACAACGGTCGTCGCGTGGTGTTCCTCAACCCGCTCGACTGCCAGGAGCTCGGAGTCGCCGACGGTGACTACGTCGACCTCGTGTCCGAGTGGGAGGACGGTCGGAACCGCGTCGCCCCGCGCTTCCGCGTCGTCGAGTACGACACGACGAAGTCCGCGGCCGCTGCGTACTACCCGGAGACGAACGTCCTCGTGCCGCTCGACTCCACCGCTCGCGAGTCCGGCACCCCGACCTCGAAGTCGGTGCTCGTGCGCGTCGAGAAGTCCGAGATCCAGGAACCGCTCACCGATGTGGAGGCAGCACTCGCCGCGGTGAACTGACACCCGTTGAAGTGAGGCGCGAAACGAGCTGAGGCGCGCTTTCCAACGGATTCGCCCAGGACGACCGATTCGCTTTCCGTTTCACGGAATGCCAATGGAATCGATCGTCCTGAGCAGATCCCTTGCCGAGGCGCCTCGCGCGCCCGTACAGACACCCCACCGGTCACGACCCGGTGGGGTGTCGTCGTTCCCGGTCCCGGAGGCTCCTCCCTCCCCTCCCGCCCCCACGGTTTCCACGGATGCAACACAATGGGCCGCGGACACGCGGGAATGCGACACATGGTGTTGCGCCGGGTGATCCGCTTGCACCGGCGCCCGGTGTAGCGTGACTCCCGAGGTCCCGGCCCGAAATAACTTCGACATCGCTGTCGATCCCGCGGTATCCCGCTCGTCATCGTGGTGTCGGGCATCCCGCCCGTCGACGTACCGACAGCACACACCGACAGGAGACCTGCCATGAAATACGCACTGCTGCTCATCGGCGACCCGAACGATCCCGCGTGCGGCGAGGACGGTGGGGCGAACCCCGAGGAGTTCTTCGCCTTCGACCAGGAGATCACGGCGGCCGGGGTCGTCGTCGACTCCTTCGCCCTTGAGGACCCCGACATGGGCGTGAGCGTCCGGAGCGAGGCCTCGGGTGAACGGGTGGTGACGAAGGCACCCTTCACCGAGACCTCGGAGTTCGTGGGCGGCGCCTATGTCATCGACGTCCCCGACCTCGACGCCGCGATCGCCTGGGCGAAGAAGAGCCCCGGTTCGGCACCGGGCGGGCGGGTGGAGATCCGTCCACTGGCCCCGTACTGATCCGGGCCCGGCCACCACTACCCGGGTCGGCTTCCGTGGACACGGCGCCCGAGGATTCGGCCGAGGCCCTTGCGGGGATCTCTCGTGAGGACCGCGGCCGGGTCCTCGCCGCGCTCGCGCGCCGATTCGGCGATCTCGACCTCGCCGAGGACGTCACTCAGGACGCGATGGAACGTGCCCTGGCGACGTGGCCGCGCACGGGGATCCCGGATTCCCCGGTCGCCTGGCTCATGACGACGGCCCGACGCCGCGCGCTCGATCTGCTGCGCCGGGAGTCGACGCTCGCGCAGAAGCTCGCCCGGTTGCACGTGGAGCAGGAACCGGAGCACATCGCGCGAGCCCGGGCCGCCGACCCCGCCGACGGACCGGCGACTCCGGACGCCATCGGCAGCGGGCTCGTCGATCGGATCCCCGACGACCGTCTCTCCCTCTTCTACACCTGTGCGCACCCGGCACTGCGCCCCGAGGAACGCCTGGCCCTCACCCTCCGGTTCCTCGCCGATCTCACGACCGAGCAGATCGCCCACGCGTTCTTCATCCCCGTCCCGACCATGCAACAGCGGATCGTCCGGGCCAAGAAACGCATCACGACGATGGGCATCTCCTTCGAACCCCCGCTGCCGGCCGACCTGCCGGCGCGCACGCCTCTCGTCCTCCGGGTCATCGCCGTCCTCTTCACCGAGGGGTACACCGCGAGCACCGGCGACGACCACCTGCGGGTCGACCTGTCGACCGAAGCGATCCGGCTGGCGCGTCTGCTCGCCCGCATGCTCCCGCACGACACCGAGGTCCGTGGGCTCCTGGCCCTGCTCCTTCTCACCGAAGCCCGCCGAGGCGCCCGCACCACCACGGACGGCACCCCCGTCCCCCTCGACCACCAGGACCGCACCCGGTGGGACGCGGGACTCGTGCACGAGGGACTCGTCCTCGCCGAACGTGCCGCAGGCTCCACGGGCGCAGGGTCCTGGACGATCCAGGCCGCGATCGCCGCCGTGCACGCCGAGGCGCCCCGCACCTCGGAGACCGACTGGCGGCAGATCGTCGTCCTCTACGACCTCCTCGCGCGGGTCGACCCGGGCCCGCTCGTGTCCCTGGGACGAGCGGTTGCGCTGGGGCGGGCGACGTCACGCGAGCGGGGGCTGGCGGCACTCGATGCGCTCGACGGGATTCCGTCTCTCGACCGACTCCGGGCGTTCCACGCAGCACGGGCGATCACCCTGCGGGACCTGGGGCGCCACGCCGAGGCGCGGAATGCCTTCGCCCGCGCCCGTGAGCTGCCCGGGAACGCCGCCGAGAGCCGGTTCCTCGACGGCGAGATCGCAGATCTCCCCTGAACCGCCGGCCGGCCACCCCGCCACCGGAGTCGTTGCCCCGAGCCCGCTTCGACCGGCCGAGCCCGCTTCGACCGGCCGAGCCCGCTTCGACCGGCCGAGCTCGCTCCGGTCGACCGAGCCCTACCCGATCCGCTCGGGGTGCGAGTACGCGTTGAAGGTCTTCCCGCGGTTGAAGCCGATGACGGTGACGTTCGTGTCCCGGCCGAGTTCGACCGCGAGGGACGAGGGTGCGCTCACCGCCGACAGCACCGGGATGCCTGCCATCCCGGCCTTCTGCACGAGTTCGAAGGACGCGCGCCCGGACACCTGGATGACCGTGCCGGACAGCGGGAGCAGTCCCTGCTGGAGCGCCCAGCCGAGGACCTTGTCGACCGCATTGTGCCGGCCCACGTCCTCGCGGACGACGAGGAGCTCGGGCTCCGCGACCGCATCCGAAGGGACTCGGAACAGTCCCGCGGCGTGCGATCCGCCGGTCGAGTCGAAGAGCGACTGGGCGTCCCGCAGCCGGTCCGGGAGCGAGAGCACAGTCGCAGGGGAGACGAAGGGCATGCCGGTGAGCGGCGCGAAGAGCGGGAACGCCGAGGTCTTCCGCACCTCCTCGATCGAAGCGGTCCCGCAGATCCCGCATGCGCTCGAGGTGTACACCTTGCGTTCGCCGTACGCGGCGGGGTCGAAGGTGCCCGGACGCAGCGACACCTTCGCCACGTTGTAGTTGCGGCGTCCGTCCGGGTCGAGGCCGGAGGAGAAGTCGATCTCCCGCACCTGGTCCGCCGAGGTGAGAACGCCCTCCGCGAGGAGGAAACCGAGCACCATCTCGACGTCGTGGCCGGGCGTGCGCATCGTGACGGTGAACTGTTCACCGTCGAGCTGTACTTCGAGCGGCTCCTCGCCGGCGAGCTTGTCCGCACGTGCGCGGATCTCGCCCTCGGGGCCGAACGTGTGGACGCGCGTGCGCGCCGTGAGCCTCACCATCTCGGTTCCTCTGCTCAGTTCGTGTTCGTCGTGCTGTCAGGACCGCTGCCACTGCCGATGGCGTCGCCGGCGATGCGTCGCTCCCAGGCTCCGTAACCACCCGCGACGTCGCGGACGACCGCGCCGGAGGCCGGGAAGGTCGGTGCGGTGCGGAGTGCCTCGGCGGCGCGGGCGGAACGGATCCCCGACTGGCAGTACACCCAGATCTCGGTTCCTGCCGAGCCGGAGCCTCCGGCGGCCGAGGCGCCCCGCACCTCGGTGACCGACGCCGCTTCCGCGTCTCCCAGTACCTCCGCGAGGATGCGGTCCGGGTCCGCCTCGACGGTACCGACGGGAATGTTGCGGGCGCCGGGCACGGCGCCGCGGGCGAATTCCTCGGGTTCGCGGACGTCGAGGACGACGGCGCGGCGGGATCCCGGAGCGTCCCCGTCATGTCCCGTTCCGCGCTCCACGACGGCCGCGAGGTCCTCCGCGGTCGTCGGTTCCTCGACGTCGGCGCCGATCTCCGCGGCACTCGCGGGCCGGCGGACGCCGGGATTCGCCGCGAGCGGGATCCGGTCCCAGGCGGCGGTGAGCATGTCGTAGATCGCGACGGTGCCGATGAGCGGCGTCCCGATCCCGAGGATCAGTTTGAGCGCCTCGGCGGCCATCGCGGTGCCGAGGATCCCGGGAACGGTGCCGAGCACTCCGGCCTGCGCGCACGAGGGCACGGAGCCGGCCGGGGGAGCGGCGGGGAAGAGGTCACGGTAGACGGGGCCGGTGGGTGCGTGGAAGACGCTCATCTGCCCGCCGGTGCCGAGCACGGACGCCCACACGTGCGGGATCCCGAGCACGGTCGTCGCGTCGGAGACGATGTAGCGGGTCGCGAAGTCGTCGGAACCGTCGAGGACGAGGTCGTACCCCTCCAGGAGCTCGAGGGCGTTCTTCGAGGTGAGACGTGTGCGGTACGTGCGGACCTCGACGTCGGGGTTGAGGTCCTCGAGCGCGGTGTGTGCGGAGTCGACCTTGTACTCGCCGATCCGACCGGTCGTGTGGGCGATCTGTCGGTGGAGGTTCGAGACCTCGACCCGGTCGTCGTCGACGAGCCCGAGCATGCCGACCCCGGCGCCGGCGAGGAACACGGCGGCGGGGGATCCGAGCCCACCGGCGCCGATGCACAGCACCTTCGCCCGGCGGAGTTTCTCCTGCCCGTCCGGTCCGACCCCGGGCGTGGAGACCTGCCGTGCATAGCGCGCGCTCAGCGGCGTCGTCACGAGAGCCCCACCCACGAGTGGTCGCCCTCGGCGTAGAACTGCTGCTTCCAGATCGGGACCTCGGCCTTGATCGCGTCGACGAGGTCGCTGCAGCACGCGAATGCCGCCTGCCGGTGCGCCGAGGCACAGACGACGACGAGCGCGTCCTCACCGACCTGCAGGGAGCCGATCCGGTGTTCGGCCCAGATCCGCACGCTCGGGTGCGCAGCGGCGACCTTCGCGACGGTGTTCGCGAGGATCGTGCCGGCGTCCGGGTGCGCGGAGTAGTCGAGCCCCTGCACCCCGGACCGGCCCTCGTCGTGGTTGCGGATGATCCCGCGGAACACGACCGAGGCGCCCATGTCGTCCGTGCACACCGCGGCGTCGGCGGCCTGCGCGTCGAGCGGTGACGTCGTCACTGCGGTGTGGACGACACCGCCGAGGCGGGCCTCCTCCGGATCACGTGTCGGGTCCGCCGACCCCTGGTTGGGGGCGCCGGTGGAGGTGCCGGTCGGCGCTGCGCCGCGGGGTGCCTCGGTGGTGGAGAGGAGTTCGGGGGAACGGAGCTCTCCCGTGCGGTTGTCCCGGTGGTCGCGGAGGTCCTCGATCTGTGCCTGGATGTGGTGGAGGACGGTGTCGAGGACCGCGAGGCCGTCCTTGACGCCGCCGCGGGACCCGGGGAGGTTGACGATGAACGTGCGGTCGCGGACCCCGGCGACGCCGCGGCTCATGACGGCGAACTCGACTTTCTCGAGGCCCTTGCGCCAGATCGCGTGCATGATGCCGGGCACCTCGTAGTCGAGGCGGGCCTGGGTGATCTGCGGGGTGCGGTCGTCGGGGTTGAGGCCGGTGCCTCCGGAGGTGACGATGACGCGGGGGCGGTCGTCCCAGGCCAGTTCCGTGAGGGCGTGATCGAGGGCGACGGCGACCGGGTCACCGTCGGGCACGATGAGGGCGTCGGGGGTCTCGTAGCCACGTGCGCGCAGCCACTCGACGGCGATGGGGCCGCTCGTGTCCGGGGTCTGTCCGGCGGCGGCGCTCGTCGAGGCGACGAGGACGAGGGCGCGACGGCCAGCGCCGAACTGCGGATCCCGCGGGCTCATGCCTCACGCTCCCAGTCGCCCGAGGTGCCGCCGGCCTTGGCGAGGACCTGCGTGGAGGTGATGACGGCCGTCTTGTCGAGGGCCTTGATCATGTCGAAGAGGGTGAGGGCGGTGACGGAGGCGGCGGTGAGGGCCTCCATCTCCACGCCGGTGACGCCCTTCGTGCGGACCTCGGTGACGATGCTGATCTCCCCGGGCGCGGTGCCCGGTTCGATGTCGACGGTGATCTTCGACAGCGGCAGCGGGTGGCACAGGGGGACGAGTTCGGGGGTCTTCTTCGCGGCCATGATCCCGGCGACGCGGGCCACGGCGACGGCATCGCCCTTCGGGGTGTCCCCGGCGAAGACCTGGTCGACGACCTCCGGGCGGGTGAGGAGGGTCGAGGAGGCGCGGGCGGTGCGGGTGCTCACGGGTTTCGCGCTCACGTCGACCATGTGGGCGGAGCCGTCCGCGCGCACGTGGGTGAGGCGACCCTCGGTGCGGGCGTCCGTGTGGCCGTCCGTGACGGGTTCGTTCGTGGTCATCGGGTCCTTCGCATGAGCCGTGCGTCCTTCGCCTGAGCCCGGTCGCGGCGGGAGACCGGGGACTCCGGATGGTGAGGAGTGCCGGGAATGCGCGGGAAGGTCCGGCCGCAACGAGCACATTCCACTGTAGTGGGAGGGGCGGACACGAACCCCTCCTCGCAGGTGTGAGACCGGTCCCCGTTGAATTTCTCACAGCCGGCAGCACGCGGGGCAGCGGCGGTCGTGTCCGTGCCCGGAACTAGCATGTCCGGGTGATGTCGTCCCTGAGCCCGCACCCGCACCCCCGTCGTTCGCCCACAGCCCCGTTCGACCGAACCGGCCGCCCGTCCCGGGTGCAGCGGCGTGCACTCGGCGCAGCGACTGCGGCACTCGGCCTCGCGGCGCTCGCCGGGTGTTCCGGCACAACCGCCGGCGACGGAACGACCGACGACGACACCCTCACCGTGTTCGCGGCGGCGTCCCTGAGCGGTGCCTTCGAGGAGATCGGCACCGCCTTCGAGGCCGCGCACGCTCCGGCCCGGGTCGAGTTCTCCTACGCCGGCTCCTCCGACCTCGTCTCCCAGATCGAGGCCGGCGCCCCGGCCGACGTCCTCGCGACCGCGGACGAACGGACCATGGCCACCCTCGCCGAGGCGTCCCTCACCGCGGCCGAACCCGTCGCCTTCGCGACGAACACCCTCCGCATCGTCACCGCTCCCGGCAATCCGCTCGGCATCACGGGGCTGCCCGACCTCACCGGCGAGGACGTGAACGCGGTCGTGTGTGCGCCGCAGGTGCCGTGCGGAGCGGCGACGGAGATCGTGCTGTCGGAGGCGGGGGTCGACCTGCGACCGGTGAGCGAGGAACACAGCGTCACCGACGTGCTCGGCAAGGTGACCTCGGGGGAGGCGGATGCCGGACTCGTGTACGTCACGGATGCGCTGTCCGCGGGGGAGAAGGTGGCGGTCGTCGAGTTCCCGGAGAGCGCCTCGGCGGTGAACGTGTACCCGATCGCGCCGGTGGCCGGTCCGGGCGCCGGCGACAGTGGTGCGGACTCCGGCGGAGGTTCCGGCGGCACGGCCGCGCTCGCGGACGCGTTCATCGAGTTCGTCACCGGCCCCGAGGGGCAGGAGGTGCTGGCCGACCACGGGTTCGAACAGCCCTGAGCGGTCCACAGCAACAGCCCTGAGCGGTCCACAGCAACAGCCCACCCACCACCGAGGTTCTTCCCCTTCATGCGTCTTCCCCACATCGGCGTGCTCGCCGTCGCGGCTCTCGTCCCGTTCACCCTCGCCGGGTGCACCCCGGCCGACCGCGAGGACCTCGCGGACGCCTTCTTCGAGGCCGCTGCGGACGAGCTCTTCGCGGGTGATCCACTGCCGTCGCCGGTCTCGGACGAACCCGTCGACGCCTCGGCAGCCCTCACCACCCTCGAAGACATTCCGGTGAAGGGTCGTGCTCCGCGCACCGGTTACGAACGCGAGGAGAAGTTCGGGCGGGCGTGGCTCGACGTCGACGGGAACGGGTGCCGCACCCGTGACGACGTGCTCGCCCGCGACCTCCTCGACCCGGTCCTCGACGACGACGGGTGCAAGGTCCTGAGCGGAACCCTCGAGGACCCCTATACGGGGGAGGTGATCGCGTTCGAGCGGGGCGAGGACACCTCGGCGCTCGTCCAGATCGACCATGTCGTCGCCCTGTCGAACGCATGGCAGACGGGTGCGCAGCAGTTGAGCCAGGGCGAACGGGAAGCACTCGCGAACGATCCGATGAACCTCATCGCCACGGACGGTCCGACGAACGGGGCGAAGGGCGACGGCGATGCCGCTACCTGGTTGCCTCCCCACACGCCGTTCCGCTGCGCGTACGTCTCCGCGCAGATCGACGTGAAGGCCGCGTACGACCTGTGGGTGACGCAGGCGGAGAAGGACGCGATGGAGCGGGTCCTCTCGCGGTGTTGAGCGGGTGTGGCCCGTCCCACGGCCGGGAGCGCGCACCGGCCGGGAGGCCGTTGGATATGTCACTCCAGGGGCGTTCGACACGGCCCGGGAATGCACGGATGCCCTAGACTTCCGGGCATGTCCGTACCCTTGGGAATCCCGACGGTGAACGCTCCCGGAGACCCCGGAGCGGTGTCCGCCCGTGTGCGTACGGACCTTCACGACAGGGCTCCCGAGGCGCCCCTCGCCGGGCCTCTCCTCGACCGGTTCGGCCGGGTCGGGCAGGACCTCCGGATCTCCCTCATCGACAAGTGCAACCTCAGGTGCACGTACTGCATGCCGGCCGACGGCATGGCGTGGCTGCCGAAGCACATGCTCCTCACGATCGACGAGGTCGCGCGGCTCGTGCGCATCGGCGTCGACGACCTCGGGGTGCGCGAACTGCGACTCACCGGCGGGGAACCGCTCGTGCGCCGGGACCTCGAGGACATCATCGCCCGCGTCCACGCCGAGCACCCCGACCTCCCGATCTCCATCACGACGAATGCGATCGGGCTCGACAAGCGGGCCGCCGCGCTCGCCGCCGCCGGGCTCACCCGCATCAACGTCTCCCTCGATTCGATCGACGCGGACACCTTCGCGGAGATGACCCGCCGCAACCGCCTCCAGGACGTCCTCGACGGGATCGATGCCGCCCACCGGGCCGGGCTCGCCCCCGTGAAGATCAACGCGGTCCTCATGAAGGGGCTCAATGACGACCAGGCGCCGGACCTCCTCGAGTTCTGCCTCGAACGGGACCTCGAACTGCGGTTCATCGAGCAGATGCCGCTCGACGGCGACCACGGCTGGACCCGCGACAACATGGTGACCGCCGCGGAGATGCGCACCGCCCTCGAGACCCGCTTCGTTCTCGTCCCCGACGAGGAACCCCGTGGTGGTGCTCCCGCAGAACGTTGGGCGGTGTACGCGAAGCCGGGGAACGGTGCGGCTGTGGCCGGCGCACCGGACGCATCCGGCGGGACAGGTGCGGCGCCTGCCGATCTCGGCCCGCGCCTCGGGACCGTCGGGATCATCGCGAGCGTCACGGAGCCGTTCTGCGGCGCCTGCACTCGCACCCGCATCACCGCCGAGGGCAGGGTGCGGTCCTGCCTGTTCTCCCATGAGGAGTTCGACCTCGCGGCCGTCATGCGCGCCGGCGAGGACGACGCCGCGGTATCCGAGGTGTGGCGCCGCGCCATGTGGCTCAAACCGCGCGCCCACGGCATGGACCACACCGGCCTCGACAGCGCCGACTACGTCCAACCCGAACGATCCATGAGCGCCATCGGAGGCTGACCATCGTGAGTTCCACCCTCACCGTCCGCTACTTCGCCGCGGCTCGCGCCGCCGCCGGTGTCGAGACGGAGACTCTGCCGCTCGCATCCGCATGCACGCTCGAGGAGTTCCGTGCCCTCCTCGTCGCCGCGCATCCGGAGCCGCCGGCCGGTGAACCACCGCTGTCCACGGTCGTCCCGCAGTGCAGCTTCCTCGTCGGCGGAATGACCCTCCTCGACGGCGCCGTCATCGAACCCGGCGCCACCGTCGACGTCCTCCCGCCGTTCTCCGGCGGGTGAACCGGCCGGTGAGTGCTGAAAGTGAGTCGGCCGGTGAGTGCTGAGATTTCCGGGGCTTCCGTGCGCTCCACCGCCGAGGCGCCGCGCACCGCCGCCGTCGTCCTCGCCGGGGGCCGGTCGTCGCGCCTCGGGGGCGTCGACAAGGCGACGCTCGAGTTCGGCGCCGGCGCTGCCCCGGCTGCAGCCGATGCCGCCGCAGCGGATGCGGTCGGGGGAACCCGGGGATCCGCGCCGACGACGCTCCTCGCCCACGTCCTCGCACAGCTCGCCGAGCGCGGTATCGCTGCCGAAGACACCGTCGTCGTCGGGCCGGAGTCGCTCGCGGCGCACGTGCCTGCCGGAGTAGGCGTCGTCCGGGAGGATCCGCCGTTCGCGGGCCCGGCTGCGGGCATCGCCACCGGCATCCGCACCCTCGCCGCGGCGCCCCGCCCGTCCGACATCACCGCTCCGGCGACGGCCGGGGCGGCTTCCGAATCCGGTACGCACACGGGCGCCCCCGCCCTCGTTCTCCTCCTCGCGTGCGACATGCCGCAGCTGGGAGTCGCGGTCGACGTGCTCGTGGAGGCAGCGACAGCTGCCGACCCGACGTCCGCGGAGGATCCCGACGCGGCCCCGAACCCCGTCGCCTGGACCGCCTGCACCCCGGACGCCGAACGGGGCGGCACCCAGATCCAGCATCTGCTGTCGCTCGCGCGCTTCCCGGTGCTCGCGGAGAGGTGCCGCGCCGACGACTTCGTGAATGCGCCCGCGAAGGCTCTCCTCAAGGGTCTGCCGGTCGCGTACGTCGACGTGCCGGAGGAATCCGGTGCGGATGTCGACACCTGGCAGGCCGCCGAGTCCTTCGGCCTCCACGCCTCCCACCCCCGCTGGCACGAGGCGATGCACCTCGCACACGCGGCGGCCCGGCCGCTCGCACCGCAGTCGGTCGCCCTCGCGGAGGCCGTCGGTCTCCTGTGTGCTGAGGACGTCGTCGCGGTCCGCCCCGTCCCGCACTACGACTCCTCGGCGATGGACGGTTTCGCGGTGTCCGGCCCGCCCCCGTGGGTGCTCGACGCACGACCGGGCGACACGGTCGAGGCCGCGGGAGCCGAGGCGAAGCCCGTCGCGACGGCTGACGGATCCACCCCCTCACCTACGACGACACCCCTCCCTGCGCATGCCGCCGGTGCCCCGCTGCTGCCCGGCCGGGCACGGCCGGTGCTCACGGGCGGTGCCATCCCGGAGGGCGCCTCGGGCGTGGTGCGGAGCGAGTACGCGGAGGTGAGGGAGACCGAGGCGAGCGGCGCCGAGGTCCGCCCGAACGCCGCCTGCCCCGACAGTGAATTCGAACCGGGCCGTCACGTCCGGAAGGCGGGCCGGGAGACGCAGCCGGGTGACGTCGTCGTCCCCCGCGGGGTGGTCATCACGCCCGCCCACGTCGCGTACGCGGCCGTGAACGGTTTCGACGAGCTCCCCGTGATCCCGCGCCCGCGCGTGGGTCTGCTCTTCACCGGCGACGAGGTCATCACGGAAGGTGTCCCCGCGGCAGGGCAGGTGCGCGATGCCTTCGGCCCGGTGCTGCCGAGCATCGTGGAGCACCTCGGCGGGGAGGTCGTGCTCACGCTGCGGATCCCGGATTCGCGTGAGCTCACGGAGGACGCCTTCGACCGGTTCGCCGAGGCCGGCGTCGACGTGCTGTTCACGACGGGCGGCACCGGCCACTCCGCTGCCGACCACGTGCGCCGCGTCGCCGAGTCCCGCGCCACCGCCACCGTGTTCCCCGAGATCGACGTGCGCCCCGGCCATCCGACGACGCTCGGCCGGATGCCCGGCGGACCGACCGACGCGTCGTCCACGGAATCGGGAGCCGGGCCCCGCAGCATGCTCCACGTGGGGTTGCCGGGGAATCCGCTCGCGGCGATGGTCGCGGTGCGGCTCGTCGGCGTTCCCGTGCTCCGTGCGCTGCGCGGCCTCCCCGCCGAGGCGCCGCGCACCGTCCGACTCGCCGCAGACCTGGCACCGTGGAAGGTGGACAAGGTCGTTCCCGCGCGGCGGGTGCGGGAAGCCTCGGGCCGGGTGGACGGACACTCGCCGAATGCCCAGCACGCCGAGGGCGCCCGGAGCACCGCCCGGGACGGAGGAACGAGTGCTGCCGGGGAGGCGTGGGAACCCTGCGGCGCTACCGGATCGAACATGCTGCGCGGGCTCTCGGAGGCCGAGGGCTACCTCGTGTTCCCGAAGGTCGGTGCGCGCGCCGACGATCCGGTGCCGTTCCTCGAGCTGCCGTGGTGAGGTGAACGTTCCGGCGCGAGGACGGCCTCGACCTCCCGACTCCCGCCATCCGCTCGGGGAGGCAACAGGCCTGTGGAACACCGGTTCGCACCCAGGTCCTGCCTGTACGCTCGAATGACCCGAAAGGAGTGGTCATGGCCAAGCCGATGACACAGGACGTCCGTCCGTCCGCCGAAGACGCCGACAAGCACCTGGCCTTCGCCGAAGCGGCGCTCGCGCCCGCCGGGCACGAGGTCACGGATCCCGTGCTGCGGGATCTGCTCGAGCGGAAAGCCCGGGGTGAGATCTCAGCGGAAGAAGCCCTTGCAGCCGCGCGAGCCCACATACAGAACTGATGAACCGGCAGCACGAGTTCCGTACCCGGGACGACTACTACATCCCCGGCTCGTTCGTGTTGCGCAACCGGTTCAGCACCTCCGCGAAGCCGTTCGGCGAGACCGATCCGGACGTGCTCCGAACGCTCGAGGAATTCGCGACATCCCAGCGACTCGTCGAGCTCTCGGAGAACCCCATACCCGGCGCCTTCGACTACGCCCATATGAGAGCGATCCATCGCTACATCTTCCAGGACGTGTACGAGTGGGCGGGCGAGCCCCGCGTCGGGCCGGACACGTGGATGACGAAGGACGGTCCCAACGTCCTCGATGCGACCGATCCGACCCCTGTGGCCTACGCGTACTATCCGGGCGGAGACGTGATGAACGAGGCGGCCGAGGCCGAGTACGCGAAGCTCGCTGGGAAAGGATTCCTGCGAGGATTGCCGCTCGACGAGTTCGTCGGAGAATGTGCGGAGACGTGGGGCGAACTCAATACCGGTGGAAGTGCATTACTCGGAGAGGAACTAATCGGCGCTCACGACGAGTAGTGCGGACGCCAGCCACGCGTTACTGATCCAACATTGTGTAGTAAAAGTAAGAATCGTGCTACTCCCAATCCATGGGGGCAGACGCGCGACCGGAAGGCAAGTGGATCAGCACCGTGCGGCTCGGCCCGAAGTCGCAGATCGTGATTCCGAAGGAAGTGCGGGACATGTTTGGCCTCGGGCCCGGAGATTCTCTGCTGCTGATGGCCGACGTGGAGCGAGGCATCGCGCTGGTCGATCCCGCGGAGTACGCCGATGTGATGAGCAAGGTGCTGGGCTCGCCGTCTGGCGAGGAGGGCCACTCGTGAGCGCGCCACCAAGAAAGTCCCGCCCATGGCACCTGTGGCTGATCGTCGTCGTCGCCACATTTGTCATGTCGGTGGGCCTGTACGACTTCGTCATGGTCGCCACCCGGAATCAGGCGTATCTCACAGACAGATACACCTCGGCGGGCGTGGAGTACTTCGCGGACTACCCGTGGTATCTCCTCGTCTTGTTCGGGATCAACGTCATCGGCGTGATGCTGGCGCTGATCGTCTCCCTGTGGAATCGGCGCGCCGCGATGTGGCTCGCACTCGTCTCGGGCGCTGCCGATGTCGTGCTCCTTCTGGTCACGATCTTCTTTCGCGATCGGTTCGCAGCCATCGGTATCGGGCTCACTTTGCAGGACATCGCGATCTGTGTCGGCATCTTCGTGCTCGCCGAGTACTTCCGGAGGCTCGCGAAACGAGACAGGTGAGCCGCCTTCTGAGCTACCGAGTACGCAGTGCGGGGTAGTCGCCGCGGGTGCCGTCTGCGAGGCGCGCGTAGTTCTCGAAGGTGGCGACGCTGAAATCGAGTATGTCTGCGAGGACTTTGGCGGGGACGGCTCCGGCGAGCCGGAACCGTGCGGTGTTCTGTAGCGCGGAGATGCTGGTGCCGAGAGGGCGCAGACGAAGTGCGAGGTATTGCGGGTCGAGAGGCTGCCCAGGGAGACGGCCAGGGAACAGCCATGCGTCGTCGTCCGGCCGGAGGTCGAGCTGCTCACGGGCGAGCGTTGCGACCGGTGCGGGCAACGCGAGCGGACGGTCTCCGATGTGGAGGTCGAGGCCGTCGTTCTCGTCACGGAGCTGGCGGCGACGCAGCGGTGACACGATCCGGTTGGAGCGTCATATATGCAGCCACCTCAACCGGGCGGTACCAGTAGTCACCGGGCGGCAGGGAGAACCGGGCTTCCGAAACGGCCGCAGACAGATCCGACCCCTGCCGATCGGTGAGGACGAGATCACCGACGAACGACGGCAGGTCCTCGGGTGCAGAGAACTCGACGGCGCGTTCGTGTTCCGGTTCGGGGTGTGGCCTTTCGAAAGCGATCTCCGCGGTGACGACGTGCGGGTCTCCTGCATCGAACACACCGGAGCCGGGTGCGGGGCGGACCGAGGTGATCGTGAAGTCCGCGATGGTCGAGGACCCGACGTCGCCGGTTTTGGGAAGGGAAGAACCCGCACCTTCGGGGAACGAAGTGCCTGCGGTCGTGAGTTCCAGCGCCGCAGTGTTCTCGCCGCCGCGCAGGTGGGTGAGGTACTACCTTAGGCCCCACCGCCGAGGCGCCCCGGCCGGGAGCCGTCGCCGTTCCGTCACATGTGTGGCGGGTGGGGTGAGGCGCTCGTGCGCCCGGGGGCGGGTTCACCACGCCGTGCGCTGTTCCGAGCAGCACGCGAGTCACTCGCAGGCGTCCTCGATCTGTGTCTGGATGTTGGGCAGCAGCGGCTCGAGGACCGCGATCCCGTCCATCGCGCCGCCCTTCGATCCCGGCAGGTTCACGACGAACGTGCTGCCGCGTACCCCGGCGACACCCCGGCTGAGGACCGCGTGCTCCGTGTTCTCGAGCCCGCGCCGCCACAGTGCGTGCATGATCCCGGGTGCCTGCACATCGAGGAGCGGTGCGGTGTATTCGGGGACCCGGTGGAGGGGACCCAGCCCCGTGCCCCCGCACGTGACGAGGACGCGGAGAGGCGCCTCGGGAACGGTGGAGAGCGGGACTCCGGAGGAGTCCACGCCGAGGGCCAGCTCGATCGCGGTGCGCATGGGTGGACCGTCGTCGAGAACGCGCGGTCCCGCGCACGCGTACCCGAGTGCACGTAGCCATTCCGCGAGGACGGGACCGGCGAGGTCGGGCTTCTGCCCCGTGAGCGCGTGGGTCGAGGAGACGAGGACGGCGGCGCTCCGCCCCCGGCCGAAGGGCGAGCGTGCGGGATCGGTGACGGTGGGCCCGGCTGCATCCCGGGGTGCCTCGACGGTGCGCACGGTGACTCCTTCGGCCGGTGGGCGGGTTCCGCCCGAGGCGTCCACGCGTCGTGGCACCGTGCCGGGCGGTGGTTCCACGCTAGGTGATGCGCGTCACCTCGCCAACGGTATGGGTGAGAGGATCGAAACCCGCAGCGCGAGAAGGCACTCGACCGAGGCGGAGCTCCCTCAATCGAGGAAGCGTCCGGGGCTTGCGGACCTCGTCCTCACCGACGGTCGGGGGTGGATGCAACCGGGGCCCACGAACGACGCCCCACCGGGGGGAGGGTCGGTCGACGTCGCCGCTCTCGCTCTCGCGCTGCGGGACCGGACGCGTCTGCGCGTGCACTACCGGGCGAGCGGCACCCCGGAAGCGCGGCCCCTGTGCGTCGACCCGTACGGTCTCGCGTCCCGTGCCGGCCGGTGGTATCTCGTCTGCGATGTGGAGGCACGACCGCGGCTCCTGCGCGTCGACCGCATCATCCGCGTCGAACCCCTGCCGGACCCGGCCCGCCTCCGCACCGGTGAGAGCCTCCGGACCGTCTGGGCGGAACTGTCCGCAGCTGTCGAGGCACCGGGTGCCGTGCGCATCGAGGCCCGCCTGCGCGCGGACCGCCTCGACCTCGCGCAGCGTATCCTCGGGACCCGACTGCGGGCCGAGGGCAGGGGTGAGGGCGGGCCGACCGCGGGTGCCGTTGCTCCGGGGGACGCCGGCACTCCGGGGGACGCCACCACTCCGGGGGACGCCGCCTGGATCCCGATCACGGTCCACTACCGGGAGCTCGAGGGTGTTCGTCAGCTCCTCCAGTTCGGCGACCACATCGAGGTCCTCGGACCGCCCGAGGCGAGGGCCCTCATCGCCCGGCTCGCCGCCGATCTCACACGGCGGCACGCGGAGCCCCTCGACTAGCATCGACCGCATGGTGAGTGTGGCGGAGTACCGGCGGATCGTGGCTGAGCACATGGCGAATCTGCGCAGGGTCGAAACCGTTCCGCTGCTCGATTGCCTCACCTGCACCCGCCTCGCCGCCGCCACGGTCCGCAGTGAGGTGCCGGTCCCCGGATTCGCGAACTCGCAGATGGACGGGTTCGCGGTGCGTGCCGCGGATCTTGCTCCCGCCCTCCCGCTCGCGCCCATGATCGCCGCCGGAGCCGAGGCGCCCGCCCTCCCGGCCGGCCACGCGGCCCCCATCATGACCGGGGCCCGGCTGCCCGAGGGCGCCGACGCCGTCGTCCCAGTCGAGGAGACCCTCACCGGCTTCACCGACGCCACCTCCGTCACCCTCGCCGAGGCGGCCCTCGCCTCCACGACGCCCGGCCGGTTCGTGCGGGGAATCGGCACGGACATCGCCCCCGGCGACGTCCTCGTGCGGGAGGGCGATGTGCTCACCCCGGCGCGCCTCGGCGTGCTCGCGTCCTGTGGGGTCACGGAACTCGAGGTGTACGCGCCCGTCCGCGTTCTCGTCGTCACGACCGGCGACGAGGTCGTGCCGGTGGGGACACCGGTGACCGGGCACCACTCCGCGCTCGTCCACGACGCGAACGGGCCCGCCATGAGTGCGACGCTCGCGGCCGCCGGCGCCCACGTCGTCGACCTCGTCCACGTCCGCGACGAACCCGCCGCACTCCACGAGGCGCTCGCCCTTCGCGCGGGGGCCATCGACCTCGTCGTCTCGATGGGCGGCATCTCCATGGGACAGCGCGAGGTCGTGAAACTCGCCGCCGAGGCCGACCCCGACTCCCGCATGGAGTTCACGAAGGTCGCGATGCAGCCGGGCGGACCCCAGGGCATCGGTACCCTCGCGGGAGTGCCGTGGATCGGGCTGCCGGGCAACCCGGTGAGTGGCCTCGTGAGCGCGGAGATGTTCCTCCGCCCCGCCCTCCTCGGTCTCGACCCCGAGGCGCCCGCGCGTCCGCAGTCCCGTGCGGTCCTCCGGACCTCGACTCCCGAGGGATCTCCGGCCGGGAAACTCCAGGTGCGCCGGGCACGTGTGGCACAGGCCGTGCAGGCGGTCGGTGCACAGGCGGACGGCGCCTCGACAGCCGATGGGTCGGCGGGGACGGCGGTGCCCGAGGTGTCGCTCGTGTCCGGCCCGAGCTCGCACCTCCTGCGTGCTTACGCGGAGTCGAACGCCTTCGTCCTCGTGCCGGAGGACGTCACCGAACTGCGGGACGGTGACGAGGTCACCGTGTGGCACCTCGGGTGAGCGGGAACGAAGTCCCCGGGACGGGAAAGGGTGTGAAGCGATCGTCGTCGCTCGGCCTGCCGTGGTGGGTCCTCGTGTTCGGCGGTCTCGGCGTGATCGTTCTTCTGTTGCCGATCGCCGGGCTCGTGTCGCGTCTGGAACCCGGGCGGGTCCCCGAACTCCTGTTCTCGGAGTCCGCACTCGTGGCGCTCCGGCTCTCGCTGCTCACCGCGCTCGTGACGACGGTGCTGTGCGTGCTCCTCGGGGTGCCGCTCGCGCTCGTCCTCGCGCGGGCGCGGTTCCCGGGCCGGCGCCTCGTGCGCACGCTCGTGCTGTTGCCGCTCGTCCTGCCGCCGGTCGTCGGCGGTATCGCGTTGCTCCACACGTTCGGGCGGACGGGCCTCGTGGGGGAGGGGCTCGAGGTCCTCGGGATCCGCATCGCGTTCTCGACCGTCGCGGTCGTCCTCGCACAGACCTTCGTCGCGTTGCCGTTCATGGTGCTCACCGTCGAGGGGGCGCTGCGGGCCGAGGACGCGAAGTACGAACGTGCCGCGACGGGACTGGGCGCGGGGCCGAGCACGGTGTTCCTCACGGTGACGCTGCCGGTCATCAGGCCCGCGCTCGTGTCCGGGACTGTGTTGTGCTTCGCCCGGGCCCTCGGTGAGTTCGGGGCGACGATCGCGTTCGCGGGTTCACTGCAGGGCGTCACTCGGACGCTGCCCCTCGAGATCTACCTCCAGCGCGAGACCGACCCCGCCGGCGCCGTCGCGCTCTCGCTCCTCCTCGTCGTCATCGCGGTCGTCATCGTCGCCGTCGCCTACCGCCCGAAGAGGGATCGGACGCGCTGATTCCGGAGGTGGGAGCCGTCGGGAGCGCATGGTGAGTGCGCGGTTCCATTCGGTCGCGCCCGTTGAGATCGCGATAGGCGGTGCAGTTCTCGCGAAATCCAGCATTCAATCGCGATCTCAACGGGACTCATCGCAGGGAATCGCGGCCTCGACAACGCTCCTATCACGCGAACAGCCCCCACGGAGTCGGAACCCGTGGGGGCTGTGGCGGTGAGAGCGGTGCCGGGGCGAGGGGCGCCTCGGCGGTGGTGAGTGTCCGATTCCCTTCGGTCACGCCCGTTGAGATCGCCATTGATTGCTGGTTTTCCGCGAAATCCAGCAATCAATCGCGATCTCGACGGGGTCGGCCCAGGGAATCGCGACCTCGGCGACGACTGTCAACGGTGCGCCCCGTCGTCAGTCCGTACCGGCCCGAGTCAGTCCGTGCCGGCGTCGAAGGCGGCGTACTCGGAGGCGAGGTCCGTCTTCCGGCCGAGAGCGGCGTGCTCCGCGTCGGTGTCGTCTCCGCCACGGATCTTCGCGGCCTCCCCGGCCTGCAGCTGACCGACGAGTTCGCCGGTCGCGCCACCGATGAGACCGGAGGTCGCGTACTGCTCGAGGCGTTCGCGGGAGTCCGCGATGTCGAGGTTGCGCATGGTGAGCTGACCGATGCGGTCGTCGGGACCGAATGCGGCGTTCTCGACGCGCTCCATCGACAGCTTCTCCGCGGCGTAACTGAGGTTCGGGCCGGTCGTGTCGAGGATCGTGTAGTCGTCACCGCGGCGCAGGCGGAGGGTGACCTCACCGGTGACGGCGGAGGCGACCCAGCGCACGAGCGACTCGCGGAGCATGAGCGACTGCGGGTCCAACCAGCGGCCCTCGTACATGAGGCGGCCGAGGCGCCGGCCCTCGTTGTGGTAGTTCGCGACGGTGTCCTCGTTGTGGATCGCGTTGAGCAGGCGCTCGTACGCGATGTGGAGGAGTGCCATGCCCGGGGCCTCGTAGATGCCGCGGGACTTCGCCTCGATGATGCGGTTCTCGATCTGGTCGGACACGCCGAGGCCGTGGCGGCCACCGATCGCGTTCGCCTCGTAGACGAGCTTCACCGGGTCGGCGTATTCGACGCCGTTGATCGCGACGGGACGGCCGGCCTCGAACCGGACCGATACCTCCTCGGTGGCGACCTCGACGTCGTCGCGCCAGGCGGCGACACCCATGATCGGCTCGACGATGTCGAGGCCGACGTTGAGGTCCTCGAGGGTCTTCGCCTCGTGGGTCGCGCCCCAGATGTTCGCGTCGGTCGAGTACGCCTTCTCTGCGGAATCGCGGTACGGGAACCCGCGGGCGACGAGCCACTCGCTCATCTCCTGGCGGCCACCGAGCTCGGACACGAAGGTCGCGTCGAGCCAGGGCTTGTAGACCCGCAGGTTCGGGTTGGCCATGAGGCCGTAGCGGTAGAACCGCTCGATGTCGTTGCCCTTGTAGGTGGAACCGTCGCCCCAGATGTCGACGCCGTCCTCCTTCATGGCGCGCACGAGCATCGTGCCGGTCACCGCACGCCCGATGGGGGTCGTGTTGAAGTACGTCTTGCCACCGGAGCGGATGTGGAAGGCGCCGCACTGGAGGGCGACGAGGCCCTCCTCGACGAGGGCGGCCTTCGCATCGACGAGGCGGGAGAGCTCGGCACCGTACTGGGTCGCACGGCCGGGCACGGAATCGATGTCCGGCTCGTCGTACTGACCGATGTCGGCCGTGTAGGTGCAGGGAATGGCGCCGTTCTCGCGCATCCAGGCCACTGCACAGGAGGTGTCGAGACCTCCGGAGAAGGCAATGCCGACGCGCTCACCGACGGGAAGGGAATTCAATACTTTGGACACGCCCCGAAGTCTACGCGGTCGGACCGGCGCTCACCAAATTTTATTCCGTCTCTGTGCATATTTATGCGAATCGGGGGCCGCGGTGGTGCGTCGGCCCACCGTCGAGCGGATTGTCCCCAGTTGCAAGCATCGCCCCGCATTGCAGGCGGAGTCATCGGGATTCCGCTGGTGAACCGAGCCGCTGCTTGTGCGCCGACGGACCTTCGTGCACCGCTGTCCGCGCTCACCCCACCTTGCCGGGGACCTTGGGGCGGACGGGGTCGATCGCGCGTTCGGTGCTCATGATCGCCTCGACGCTGCCCAGGCGGTGGACCTCCTGGAGGAGCACCAGTGTGGGGCGCATGAGCTTGAGGCGTTCGTTCGCCTCCTCCTCGAGGATGTACTCGGTCGAGAGCCACTCCGAGGTGTAGGCCTCCGTCGTGCGGTGCTCGGGCGTGCCGATGTCGGATCCGCGCGCCACGTAGAAGAAGGTGTCGAACCGCTTCGTGCGGCCGGGCGGGGTGATCCAGTTGGCCCACGGTTTGAGCGCCGTCACCGGTAGGAGCGCCCCGGTCTCCTCCTCGACCTCACGGCGTGCGGTCGCGATGAGGACGGACGGGAACGTCGGGTCCTCCGCCGCGCTCGTCGCCGCCCAGGCACGGGCATGCGCCTCGAGAAGTGCCGGGTCCGCGCCGAGCGTGGCCGCCGCTTCGTGGTCCTGCGGGTCCACGCGGCCGCCGGGGTACACGACGACACCGGCGGCGAAGTCCATCGTCGTGACCCGGTGCTGGACGAACACCTCGAGCGAGGGGGATCCGTCAGCGGCCGGTGCTCCGTCGCGCACCATGATGACGCTCACGGCCGGCTTCACCGGAACGACGACGCCCTCCGGCGCGATGTTCGTCGCCACCGAGGTGCCGAGGCGATCCGACCTGTCCGTGCAGTCTTCCTTCACTTCACGCATGCGTGCTCCTGCCTCCCGCTGTCCGCTCGAGGAGGACCTCGTCGTCCCCACTCGTCTTTTCACTCTAGACCGATCGATCGTTCACCGGGAGATGAAGACCGCCGAGGCGCCCCGCCCTCCCTGCACCCACGCGCCTCCCATCGCGGTGCCTCGGGGCCCGACAACGGTTTCACCCAGGGCAATCGAAAGAGTTGCAGTTCTGGCGGATCGACAACACATTCGGTTGCCGTGGTCGAAACCGTTGACGTCTGGCCCTGGTGCCGGTGCCCGAACGCTTTTCGGTGCCGTCTCAGGAGAACGCGTCTCAGCGCGGATTGCGCTCCACGATCCGCTGCGCCCGCTTGAGGACCGGCGCGTCGACCATCTTCCCGTCGACGTTGACCGCGGCACCGTCGGCGGCCGCGGCGGCCTCGACGACGCGGTACGCCCAATCGACGTCCGCCGCGGAATCCGCGAACTCGGACTCGATCATCGGCAACTGCTTCGGGTGGATCGCGAGCTTGCCCGCGAAGCCGAGGTCCCGGCCCCGCTTCGCCGACGCCTCGGTCGCGCCGGGGGTCGAGAAGTCGGCGCACGGGCCGTCGATCGCGCCCGGCATCCCGAAGGCGCGGGCGGTGAGGGCGACGCGCGAGCGCGCGTACAGGAGTTCCCGTTCGTCCTCGGACACCCGGGCGTCGAGCTCGAGGGCGAGGTCGTAGTTGCCGAACGCGAAACGGTCGACGGTGCCGTCCTCCGCGAGGGTCTCGCAGCGGAGGACTCCGGCGGGTGTCTCGAGCAGGCCGATGAGATACGGGGCCGCGACACCGTGCTCGGCGAACACCCGCTCGATCGCATGGAGCGTCTCCGGGGCCTCGCATTTCGGTTGCATGAGCGCGAACGGGCAACCGCCCGGCGTGCCGCTGCCGGCCAGCGCGGAGGCTGCGGCCGCGAGGGTCGCGACGTCCTCGGCCCACCACGGCGAGTCCGCCTGGTTCACGCGCACGACGACAGCGGCCCCGGAACCGCCTGAACCCGACGCGGCTGCCGCATCCTCCCCACCCGCCGATGCCGCCGCCGGCCCGGTGGTCGTGGCCCCCGCACCCGCCGAATCCGCCCCGATCCCGGTGCCACCACCGAAGTGCTCACCCAGCCACGCCGCCACGGCGTCCCGGGCGGTCTCCTTGTCCCCGGGGGCCACGGCGTCCTCGAGGTCGATGATGATCGCGTGCGCACCGGAGCCGAAGGCCTTGTCGAAGCGGTCCGGGCGGGCGGCGGGCACGAAGAGGAAGGTCTGTGCGGCGTCGAGGGCAGCGGTGGGATTCGTCATCGAACTCCAGTCGTCGAAGGGGTGAGCGGCGCCGGCGCGGGCACCTGTGCAGGCGCGTGAGGGCCTGTGATGTGTACTACCGCGAATTACTCTAGTCCGGTTAGACTGATGCAGAAAAGACAAATAGTCCGCCTTTATTACCGCCAAATGTGGTAAAAATGCGATCGGGCCGCATCCCGGCCGGACCGCACGGCGCACCCCGACAACCAGGGGGAACCCGGGGCGGGCGACCTCATGAACACGAACAGAAGGAGTTGAACGCAATGGCGCGGGTCATCAACGGAATCGCCGAACTCGAAGCACTCGTCGGTCAGCCGCTCGGAGAGAGCGAGTGGACCGAGATCAGCCAGGACATGATCGACAAGTTCGCCGATGCCACCGGCGACCACCAGTGGATCCACGTCGACGCGGAGAAGGCCGCTGCCGGTCCCTTCGGCACGACCATCGCCCACGGCTTCCTCACGCTCTCCCTCCTGCCGCTCCTCGGTGCCCAGGTCACCGACATCACCGGCATGAAGATGAAGATCAACTACGGCCTCAACAAGGTGCGCTTCCCCAACCCGGTCCCGTCCGGCTCCAAGGTGCGCGACGTCGTCTCCCTCAAGGAGGTCGTCCGCAAGGACTCCGGCGTCCAGGTCGTCATGAACCACGTCATCGAGATCGAGGGCAAGGACCGCCCGGCCTGCATCGCCGAGGCCGTCACCCTCATGGTCGAGGCCTGACCACTCCCGGCGGGACGCACCCGCGTCTCACCCCCGGTGGGCCGTGAGGCCCACCCTCCGAACCCCTCGCCGAGGCGCCGCGCGGCACCGCTACCGTGGCGCCTCGGCGGTCCGGAACCCTCCGGACCACGCCCGGCGACGGGCGAACCCACCTGGTGACAGGCACCCCGCCCGGTGACGGGCACCCGCTCGGACCCGAGCGACGGCCCAGCCGGGCCGGAACAGTGAATGCCGGCGCCGGACCCCCGGTCCGCGCAGCGAAGAGGAAGAGAAACATGGACGACTCCGATCTCAAGGAAATCCTGTCCGCCGTTCGTGAATTCGTCGCGGAGCAGGTCGTTCCGCGCGAGCTCGAGATCGAGGACAACGACGCGTTCCCCGAGCACATCATCGAGGCCTCCAAGGAGATGGGCCTGTACGGCTGGGCCATCCCGGAGGAGTTCGGCGGCCTCGGTATGAACGCGTACCAGGACGCGCTCCTGGCGATGGAACTCGGGTACACGACCCCGTCCTTCCGTTCGCTGTTCGGCACCAACAACGGCATCGCCGGTCAGGTGCTCGTCAACTACGGCACCGACGAGCAGAAGGCCGAGTGGCTGCCGAAGATCGCCTCCGGTGACGTCGTCGCCTCCTTCGCGCTCACCGAGCCCGACGCCGGTTCCGACCCCTCGGGCCTCACGACGAAGGCCGTCAAGGAGGGCGACGAGTACGTCATCAACGGCGCCAAGCGCTTCATCACGAACGCCGCGATGTCCGACGTCCTCATGGTCTTCGCCCGCACCGACCTCACCGCGACCGGTTCGAAGGGCATCTCCGTGTTCCTCGTGCCGACGAAGGCCGAGGGCGTCACGGTGGGCCCGCACGACAAGAAGATGGGTCAGGCCGGCGCCTGGACCTCGGAGATCTTCTTCGACGACGTCCGCATTCCTGCCGTCAACCTCATCGGTGGCGAGGAGGAGAAGGGCTTCTACGCCGCGATGGCCTCCCTCAACAAGGGCCGCCTCCACATCGCCTCGATCTGCGTCGGCCAGGCCACCCGCATCCTCGACGAGATGGTCGAGTACGCGCAGGTCGCGAAGCAGGGCGGCAAGCCGATCGGTGACTTCCAGCTCGTCCAGGCGCACATCGCCGAGTCCTACACCGAGCTCCGTGCCGCCCGCGCCATGGTCCTCGAGGCCGCGCAGCGCTGGGACGACGGTTCCGACAAGAAGATCGGCCCGTCCTCCTGCAAACTCTTCGCCTCGGAGATGCTCGGCCGCGTCGCCGACCGCGGTGTCCAGGTGTTCGGTGGCATGGGCTACATGCGCGAGACCTCGATCGAGCGCTTCTACCGTCACGCCCGCCTCTTCCGCATCTACGAGGGCACCTCGGAGATCCAGAAGCTCGTCGTCGCCCGTCAGCTGTACAAGGGTGCGGGTGCCGCACTCAAGGAGATGCGCTGAGCGCAGCTCCGTGCTGAGCCGGCGCTCGCTCCGGGCGGGTGCCGGCTCGCCCCCAGCACCACCAACCAGATTTCTCTCTCATTCCTTAGGAGTACTCATGGGTCCGCTTCTCGAAGGCCGCACGGCCGTCATCACCGGTGCCGCTCAGGGCCTCGGCTACGCGATCGCCGAGGCGTTCGTCGCCGAGGGTGCCAACGTCGTCCTCGGTGACCTCAACGAGGAGGCCGTCAAGGCCGCTGCCGACAAGCTCGGCGTCGGTGACCGTGCCGTCGGCCAGGCCTGCAACGTCGTCTCCCTCGAGGACGTCGAGGCTCTCTGCGCCACCGCGAAGGAGACCTACGGCTCCCTCGACGTCATGGTGAACAACGCGGGCATCACCCGTGACGCCACCATGCGCAAGATGACCGAGGAGCAGTTCGACCAGGTCATCGCCGTCCACCTCAAGGGCACCTGGAACGGTCTGCGCACCGCCGCCGGCATCATGCGCGACCAGGAGAAGGGCGGCTCGATCATCAACGTGTCGTCGATCTCCGGCAAGGTCGGCATGCTCGGCCAGACGAACTACTCGGCAGCGAAGGCCGGCATCGTCGGCATGACGAAGGCCGCCACG
This sequence comes from Brevibacterium samyangense, assembly GCF_039529845.1. Taxonomy (NCBI): domain Bacteria; kingdom Bacillati; phylum Actinomycetota; class Actinomycetes; order Micrococcales; family Brevibacteriaceae; genus Brevibacterium; species Brevibacterium samyangense. The sequence continues at coordinate 69,105 of NZ_BAAANO010000015.1, forward strand.
AAGGAGGTCGGCTTCGCCAACGTCCGCGTCAACGCGATCCAGCCGGGCTTCATCAACACCGCGATGACCGCCGCCATGCGCGACGACGTCATCGAGGGCAAGCTCAAGGAGATCCCGATGGGCCGCGCCGGCGAGCCCTCCGAGGTCGCCTCGGTCGTCCTGTTCCTCGCCTCCGACATGTCCTCGTACATGTCCGGCACCGTCCTCGAGATCGCCGGCGGCCGCCACATCTGATCGGTCCTCGGAACTCGACATCACCGCTGCCCCGGTGCGTTCGACGGAACGCACCGGGGCAGCGGTGTTTCGTGGCGCCTCGGCGGGGGCCGAGCCACGGGTTTTTCGTCGAGCGGAGGGCCACGTAGCTCTCCATACGAGGAGTTTCCCGTGACTCGACCACGGGCGTCCCGGACCGGCGGCGGGGACGCGTCGGGAGCCGGATAGGATCGGCGAGGACCCGTACGTTGACCGGAAGCAGCTGCGCCCCATGGACTCGCCGTTCCTCTTCTTGTTCCCCGTGCCGGCCGGCTGGCCGCAGGGGGTCATCTGGGCGCTCATCTCGATCGATTTCCTCATCCGCGTCCTCGCGCTCGGGTTCGTGCCGCGGAACCGGAAGCCCTCGGTGGCGCTCGGCTGGTTGCTCGCGATCTTCCTCATCCCGTATGTCGGCATCCTCGCGTTCTGGATGTTCGGGTCGTCGAAGCTGCCGCTCAAACGCCGCGAGAAACAGCGCGTCCTCAACGAGTTCATCAAACGGCGGACCGGGGCACGGGCGGTGATCGGGGACTCGAGTGCGCTCTCGGAGCCGCTGCTCACCTCGGCGCAGCTCAACTACGAACTCGGTGCCCTGCCGATGACGCACGGCAACCACCTCGAACTCCTCACCGACAATCACGAGGCGATGCTCCGGATGGCGGAGGACGTCGACGCGGCGAAGGACTACGTCCACTTCGAGTTCTACATCGTCGCGATCGACAGTGCGACGAAACCGCTCCTCGACGCGCTGCTGCGCGCGCACGAACGCGGCGTGACGGTGCGTGTGCTCGTCGACCACATCGGGTCCCTCGGCGTGCCCGGGTACTCCGAACTCGTGCGGATGCTCGACGGCTCGGGGATCCCGTGGCAACGCGCCCTCCCGATCCGTCCGTGGCGTGGGGAGTACCAGCGCCCCGACCTGCGCAATCACCGGAAGATCCTCGTCATCGACGGTGACGTCGGGTACACGGGGTCGCAGAACATCGTCCACCGTTCGTACAACAAGCGGCGGAACCTGCGGAAGGGTTTCGAGTGGAAGGACCTCACGGCGCGGTGCACCGGCCCGGTCGTCGCCGAGCTCAACGGTGTGTTCGCGTCCGACTGGTACTCGGAGACCGACGTCATCATCCGTGACGAGTTCGAGGAACAACTCAAGGCGCCGGTCAAGGGCGGCGTCCTCGCCCAGGTGGTGCCGAGTGGTCCCGGGTTCGACCTCGAGAACAACCTGCGGCTGTTCAACCACCTCATCTACAACGCCAACCACACGGTCGTCATCTGCTCGCCGTACTTCGTGCCGGACGAGTCGCTCATGCACGCCCTCGTGACCGAGGCCCTGTCCGGGGTCGACATCCGGTTGTACGTCGGCGCGACGAGCGACTCGCGGATCACGCAGAAGGCGCAGGAGAGCTACTACGACGAGCTCGTCGCGGCCGGCGTGCGGATTTTCCAGTACCACGCACCGACCGTGCTCCACTCGAAGTTCCTCATCATCGACGACGAGGTCGCGATCATCGGGTCCTCGAACATGGACGAACGCTCCTTCGCGATGAACATGGAGGTGACGCTCTACGTCGTTTCCGAGGAGTTCGTGCAGAGCATGTACACCCTCGAGGCGAGCGACTACCGGAAGAACTCCGTCGAACTCGACGTCGAGGCGTGGAACAACCGCAAGTGGTACCGCCGGTACGTCGAGAGCGTCGCCCGACTCACGAGTTCCTTGTTGTAGCGGTGGGCCCACGGCCGAGGCGCGCCGAGTTGGCACGGTTGTCCCGAATTGGCACCGTGGACTCGAGACTGCGGTGCCAACTCGGGACGGTGGTGCCAACTCGAGGGTGGGAAGTGCTGGCCCGTGGGGAGCACATCAGCGCTCGCCCAGTGCTCGGTCGAGGCGGGTGCGGAGGTGCTCGAGCACCTCGGTGAAGGACTCCGGTTCGAGGACCGTGAAGTCGCGGGGGAGCGTGAGGAGACGGACCGCGATCCACTGCGGATCCTCGGCCGACAGCGAGACCTCACACGCGTCGGCGGTGAGCGGCCGCACGGTGCCCGCGCGCGCCGGGATCCTCGCGGAGACCTCGTTCGCGGGTGCCTCGACCCGCACGCGCACCTCGTGCTCGTACACCTCGGTCGTCACCCCGCGGCGTACCTGCTCGACCGGATCGGGGTGCTCACGGGGCGCGAAACCGAGTGTCGTCGTCCGGATCCCACCCATCCGGTCGAGGCGGAACGTCCGCCAGTCCTCGCGCTCCCGATCCCACGCGAACAAGTACCAGTGCCCGCCGAACAGCACCGTCCGGTACGGCTCCACCCGCCGCTGCGTCTCCCGTTCCCGTGTCCGGTAACCGAAGTCGACGAGAACCCTGTCCTGCGCCGCCGAGGCGAGGGCGAGCAGGGTGCCGAGCGGCACCTCGGGCTCGTTCCCGGGAACCGCGAGGACCGCGCCCTCCGCGCGGTCGATCGCCGACCGTAGCGCGGCGGGCAGCACGGAACGGAGCTTCGTGAGCGCAGAGTCTGCAGGGGAGCCCGCGGGGGAGCCCGGGTGGTCTCCGAACCGGTCCCCGTCGTCACCGTCCGACTCCGCCCCGCCCTGAACGCCTGCCTCGCCCCGCAATCCGGCCGTGTCGAGATTCCGCAGCGCGAGAGTGACGAGGAACGCCTCGTCGGCTGAGAACTGCAGGGGAGGGAGCACGGAACCGCCGCGCATGAGGTAGCCGCCGCCGGCGCCTCGGGCGGAGTCGATCCGGTACCCCTCGTCGCGGAGCGCGGCGATCCGGCGGCGCACCGAGCGGGGCGTCGAGCCCGTACGGGCGGCGATCTGTCCGGCGGTGAGCATGCGGCCGGGAGCGAGGAGCGCGAGGACGTCCGCGCCGGTGAGAGACATGACCCCAGTGTGCCGGGCAACGGGTCGAACGAATAGGACAGGAAGTGGCCGGTATGCGGCGGATGCTGGAAGCACGAAGCACCGGGGGAACCGTGTTCCGCCATCCGGCCGGAGTCCGGGGCCCTCGGTGCACCCGCCCTCTCCGAAAGGAACCGCCATGCCGTTCTTCGCCCCCAACGCACCGTCCACCGAAGCCGCTGCGCTCGCCGCGTACCTCGAACACCAGTGCCGGCAGCTGCGCAGCACCGTCCACGGGCTCACCACCGCACAGTCCCGGCTCACCCCGCTGCCGAGCGCGCTCTCCCTCGCCGGGCTCCTCGCGCACTCCGCGCAGGTCGTCCACGGCTGGCTGTTCGGCGTGATGAAGGCTCCCGAACCCGTCGAGCTCTCCGACTACGAGGCGATCAACGCGAAGATCGGGCTGGAGGGCATGTTCTCCGGGGCCGAGGTGCCGGACATGTCCCTCGAGGACCTCCTCGCCGTGTTCGACCGGTCCGTCGCGTACATCCGTGAGGCCGAGGGCGTTGCCGCGCTCGGTGCACCCGTGCCCGTCCCGGATGCACCCTGGTTCCCGGACGACATGGTGATCGACGCGCGTTGGGTGTGGTCCCACCTCACGACGGAGGTCGCCCGCCACGTCGGCCACGCCGACCTCATCCGCGAGGCCATCGACGGGCAGACCGCGTACGCGCTCAACGACGCGGTCGATGCGGAGTCGGCAAGCACGTGAGCGCGTTCAGCGGGAAGTGATGCTGATCTGAGAACATGCTGGGGATCGGGCTCACGTGCCGCGGCAGAGGAACACCCGGAGTGTGCCGGCCGTTGTGCGCTACGGACCTAGGAGGCTCCTCGATGAACATCAGCATGAACTCCCTCGCCCAGCAGTTCGCCAAGCGGCTGTGGTGGCTCACCCTGCTCCGCGGCACGGCGCTCGCCCTCGTCGGCGTCCTCGCTCTCGTCTGGCCGGGTGCTGCGACGAGTGTGCTCGTCACCCTCATCGGCGCGTACCTCGTGCTCGAGGCCGTCTTCTCGTTCGGCCGGGCCGTGGCCGCCCGCCGGAAGGGCGCCGAGCTCGCGGTTCCCGACGGTGTCGTCGGCGGTCCGGGTGCCGAGGGGGACCCGCGGCCCGGGTTCGGCGGCAGTGCGTTCGGTGGCAGTGGCTTCGGCGCCGGTGCGACCGGTGGCGCTGCGTTCGGTGCCGGTGGGTTCGGGCCGGCAGGATTCGCCTCGCCGTGGTCCCGCCCGGCGCCCTCGTCCCGCTCGCACGTGATGCGCGGGGTGTTCCTCACGATCCTCGGCGTCGTGTTCCTCCTGCTACCGGGTCTCGTCGGGACGGTCGCGGTGCTCGCGTTCCTCTACATGCTCGCCTTCGGCCTCGTCCTCGCCGGTGCCGTCACCCTCGCGATGAGCCGTGCCGCCGCGCGGGCCGGTGCTCCGGCGACGGGCGGGACCGTCCTCGGCGTCGTCATGCTCGTCGCGTCCGGCGCACTGCTCCTGTCGATCCTGCTCGCACCCGTCGCCACCGCGATGGTCGTCGTGCAGATGGTGAGCATCCTCCTCGTCATCGCGGGTGTCGCACTCGTGGTACTCGCGTTCTCGGTGCGGAAGGCGGCGAACGCCCCCGCGTCGATCACGACGATCTGATTCCTGCGGGACCGGGAAAGGACCGAGGCTCCGTCATTGGGCATGCCCAGTGACGGAGCCTCGGTCCTTTCCCGGTCTCTGCGGTCGGTAGCGGTGCCTCAAGACCCGCCGGGAGAAAAGAACAATCCCCCCTCTCCTCACGCCACGAGCAGCGCCCCGAGCCCCATCGATCCCGCCCGGCGTGCCGCCCGGTCCACGAGGTAGCGCTCGTACGCGAGCGTGGTGAGGAAGTCGGGCAGGTCGTCCTCGAGGGTCGACTGCCGGAACACCTCGACCGCATCGCAGTAGTGGTCGGCCGGGTGGCGTTCGATGAGCGCGAGCTCCTCCGCCATGAAGCGTTCGACGAGGGTCCGCGTGACCGTCCGCCCGTTGTCGAGGGTGACGCCGTTGCGGATCCACTGCCACACCTGCGACCGGCTGATCTCCGCGGTCGAGGCGTCCTCCATGCGGTCGTCGACCACGAGCGCGCCGGTGCCGTCGAGCCATGCGTTGAGGTACGTGAGGCAGACCCGGATGTTCGTCCGCAGGCCCGCCTCGGTGACGACTGCCTCGGCTCCGCCGATGCCCGCGAGGTCGAGGAGGTCCTGGGCCCGGACCGCATCGTCGACGTCCTCCCGGAGCACATCGAGCTGGTGCGGTTTCTCGCCGAGCACCGCGTCGAACGCCGCCCGGGCGAACGGGATGAGGTCCGGGTGCGCGACCCAGGACCCGTCGAAGCCGGCCCGCGCCTCGCGCTCCTTGTCCGCCGCGACCTCGGCGAACGCCTGCTCGGCGAGGGCCGCGACGGTGCGGTCCGGCACGAGGGAACTCATCCCGCCGATCGCGTGCGCACCGCGCTTGTGGCACGTGCGCAGGAGGAGCTCGGTGTACGCGTGCATGAAGGGCACCGTCATCGTCACGGCCGAGCGGTCCGGGGTGACGAAGTCGGGATGGTTGCGGAAGTTCTTGATGATCGAGAAGAGGTAGTCCCACCGGCCGACGCCCAGGCCCGCACAGTGCTCGCGCAGCTCCCAGAGGATCTCCTCCATCTGGAACGCCGCGGTGATCGTCTCCACGAGGACCGTCGCACGGATCGTGCCCAGCGGCATCCCGAGGAACTCCTGGGCGAAGACGAACACCTCGTTCCACAGCCGCGCCTCCCGTGCCGCCTCGAGCTTGTTCAGGGAGAAGTACGGGCCGCGGCCCCGGTCCACGAGCTCGCGGGCATTGTGGAAGAAGTGCAGCCCGAAGTCGACGAGCGCGCCCGAGGCGGTGTGCTCGGCCCCGTTGTCCTCGACCCACACGAGGTGTCGCTCGGGCAGGTGCAGTCCGCGTGGGCGGACCACGATCGTCGGCGGGGTCGGGTTCGTCACCGCGAAGTGCCGACCGGTGCCGTCCGGGTTCACTGCGAAGTGCTCGAGCTCGCCGCGCACGGCCGCCCGCAGGTTCGCGATCCCGGTGACGACGTTGTCCCACGTGGGGCTCAGCGCGTCCTCGAGGTCCGCGATCCACACGTTCGCCTCCGAGTTGAGTGCGTGGATGGCGGTGCGTGCAGCCACCGGCCCCGTGATCTCGACGCGGCGGTTCTCGAGCCCGGGAGCCCCGGCGGCGCCGGCGACCTTCCACGCGGTGTCCTCACGGATCGCGCGGGTGTCGACCTTGAACGCGGGGAACCGACCGTGATCGATCGCGGCGCGCCGGGCCTCGCGGGCGGCGAGGACCTCCTTGCGCTTCAGGTGGAACCGCTCGTGCAGGGCGGCGACGAAATTCAGGGCGTCCACGGTCAGAACGCTCTCGTACCCCGGTTGCACGGGCCCGGTGATCTTCATGTGCGACATGGGAAAACTCCTGATGCGAGGACTGTGCCCTCCGCCGGTGGTGTCCGCGGCGGTGACGGTGCCCGCGGCGACAGTGCCGTGCGGGACCGGGGCCGTGCGGGAACGGCGGGAAGGGGCGTGAAGGGGCGGGAAGAGGAAAGCCGGTGGGGCGCCTCGGGCACGGAACGAAACCCCCGAAACGTCCGTGCGCGAGGTGCCCCACCGGGCGAGGACCCGAGGTCCTCCGTGACTGCCCTCCCGGTCCGAGGACCGCGAGGGAGGTCCGGCGCCGGCGGCGTCCGGGCGTCGGGCCGGGGAACGACGGTGTTCCCTGCTCCTTCGCCGAGGCGCCTGCCGGGCGCGGGCTGTGGGGTGCGGTGGCCACGTGGGGCCACCGCACG
>NZ_BAAANO010000015.1:76089-125707 GCF_039529845.1 Brevibacterium samyangense
GGTCGGTCCGAGGTCCGGGGCCGACCACCACCGGCGTGCGGCTCAGTGGAACTGAGCGGCCTCGGTCGAGTCCTTGAGCGCGGTGGTCGAGGACTGCGGGTTGATCGCGGTGGCGACGAGGTCGAAGTAGCCGGTGCCGACCTCGCGCTGGTGCTTCGTCGCGGTGTAGCCGCGTGCCTCGTCGGCGAACTCGCGCTCCTGGAGTTCGACGTACGCCTTCATCTGCTCACGGGCGTAACCGTGGGCGAGGTCGAACATCGAGTGGTTGAGCGCGTGGAAGCCGGCGAGGGTGATGAACTGGAACTTGTAGCCCATCGCCCCGAGCTCACGCTGGAACTTCGCGATCGTCGCGTCGTCGAGGTGCTTCTTCCAGTTGAACGACGGCGAGCAGTTGTACGCGAGCATCTGGTCCGGGAACTCGTCCTTGACGGCCTCCGCGAACTGCCGCGCCGCGTCGAGGTCCGGGGTGGAGGTCTCCATCCACAGCAGATCCGAGTAGGGCGCGAACGCCTTGGCGCGGGCGATGCCGTGCTCGATCCCGTTCGTGATCTTGTAGAAGCCCTCGACCGTGCGCTCGCCCGTGATGAACCGGTGGTCGCGCTCGTCGATGTCGCTCGTGATGAGCGTCGCGGACTCCGCATCCGTGCGGGCGATGAGGAGCGTCGGCACGTTCTCGACGTCCGCGGCGAGGCGCGCGGCGTTGAGGGTGCGGATGTGCTGGGCGGTGGGCACGAGGACCTTGCCACCGAGGTGGCCGCACTTCTTCTCGGAACCGAGCTGGTCCTCGAAGTGGACGCCCGAGGCACCGGCGTTGATCATGCCGCGCATGAGTTCGTAGACGTTCGCGGTGCCACCGAAGCCGGCCTCCGCGTCCGCGACGATCGGCGCGAACCAGTCCTCGACGTTGACCTTGCCCTCGGAGACCTCGATCTGATCGGCACGCATGAGGGCGTTGTTGATGCGGCGGACGACGGACGGCACCGAGTCGGCCGGGTAGATCGACTGGTCCGGGTAGGTCTGGGAGGCGTTGTTCGCGTCCGCGGCGACCTGCCAACCGGAGAGGTAGATGGCCTTGAGGCCGGCCTTCACCTGTTCGACGGCCTGGTTGCCGGTGAGGGCGCCGAGTGCGTTGACGAAGTCCTCGGAGTGGAGGAGGTCCCACAGGCGGGCGGCGCCGCGGCGGGCGAGCGTGTGCTCCTCGATGACGGAACCGCGGAGCTTGACGACGTCCTCGGCGTTGTAGTCACGGGCGATCCCGGACCAGCGCGGGTTCGTCGCCCAGTCGCTGCGGATCGCGTCGACGTCGTGGAGGTTGTTCTGAGTCATGGCACTCACTCCTTCGTGGGTGTGTCGGTCATCGGTGCCCGGTCGGACCCGGTCGTTCCGTTCGTTCGTTCCGGTCCGGGTCGTCCGGTGCGTGTGGAACCAGTCTTGACCGCCCGCAACCCTCGTGGGCAGAGTTTTTCGGTAGAAGAATTCGCATTTTTCTGCCTCAGAGAATTTTCCGTGTTCTGCTGCGAATTTCTCGTCCCGGCGTGGCCGAAGGGCTACGATCGGGCCCATGACACCCAGGACGAGGACGTCCGCCGGGGTCCCCGCAACCGGCCCCGCGACCCGACCGGGCACGGCCCTCACCACCGGCGACCCCACGGACACGACCACCCCCGAGGCGCCCGACGCCCTCAGCATCGGCCGGCGCGTCCGGCACTTCCGCACCGCCCGCGGCATGACGCTCACCGAGCTCGGTGCCGCCGTCGACCGGGCTCCGTCCCAGATCAGCGCGATCGAGAACGGCAAACGAGAGCCGAGCCTCACGATGGTGACGGCCCTCGCGAAGGCGCTCGGCACCTCGGCGGAGGAGCTGCTCGACCCGCGGCCGGTCGACGAGCGGCAGGCACTCGAGATCGAACTCGAACGTGTCCAGTCGAGTCCCCTGTACTCGACTCTCGGACTGCCGCAGGTCCGTGTGAAATCGCTTCCGCAGGATGCGCTCGAATCGATCGTCGGTCTGCAGCGCCAACTCACCTCGATGGTGAAGACCCGCGCCGCGACCCCCGAGGAGGCCCGGCGCGCGAACAAGCGACTCCGGGAACGGATGCGCGAGCGGAACAACTACTTCGGGGAACTCGAGCAGGCTGCGGCGGACATCCTCCGGACCATCGGGTACGAGGACGGACCGCTCTCGCAGCGGCAGGCCGCACGCATCGCCGAGCACCTCGGATTCACCCTCCACTACGTCCCCGACCTGCCACGATCCACCCGTTCGGTGTCCGACACCCGGCACAAGCGCCTGTACCTCTCGGCGCAGGAGGCGACCGGACACGACCCGCGATCGACGCTCCTCACGGCACTGTCCTCGCACATCCTCGGGCACACACCGCCGCAGGACTACGCGGACTTCCTCTCCCAGCGCGTGGAGACGAACTACCTCGCGGCGGCGCTCCTGCTCCCGGAGGCGGCCGCCGTGCCCTTCCTCCAGGAGGCGAAGAAGGAACGGCGGATCTCCGTCGAAGAACTCCGGGATTTCTTCTCGGTGAGCTACGAGACCGCGGCGCACCGGTTCACGAATCTCGCGACCGAACACCTCGGCCTGCCCGTGCACTTCATGAAGGTGCACATCTCCGGGACGATCCACAAGGCGTACTCGAACGACGGGCTGCCGTTCCCCACGGACCCACTCGGGGCGATCGAGGGGCAGTACGCGTGCAAGCGCTTCACGAGCCGTACCGTGTTCGGCGTCGCGGACCGCTTCAGCCCGTACTTCCACTACACGGACACCCCGCACGGGACTTTCTGGTGCACCGCGCGCGTCCTGCCCGGTGGCGGCGACTTCAGCGTGAGCATGGGAGTGCCCTTCGCCCACGTGAAGTGGTTCGAGGGACGGGAGACGGCCAACCGTTCGGAGTCGCGGTGCCCCGATCCCGGGTGCTGCCGGAGTGCACCCGAGGACCTCGCCGAGGCGTGGGCCGAGCACTCGTGGCCGGCCGCCCGCACCCATGCGAGCCTCCTCGCCGCCGTACCTCCCGGGGTCTTCCCCGGCGTCGACACGACCGAGGTCTACGAGTTCCTCGAGGCGCACGCCCCACGGGGGTGAGCTTCGGGTCGGTCAGTCGGTGCCGGTTCCCGTGCTCAGCACACCCCGGCCCCACGCCAGCAGTTCCGCGAGGTGCACGCCCTTCTTCTCGGACAGGTCGCTCACCTGGGTGCGGCACGAGTACCCGTCGGCGAGGACGATCGTGTCCTCGCCCGCGGCGTCGAGCGCGGGTTTCAGTGCGAGCTCGGACACCGCGACCGAGGTCTCGTAGTGCCCCTCGACGACCCCGAAGTTGCCCGCGAGGCCGCAGCACCCACCGAGCACCTGGGTCGTGATCCCCGTCTTCGCGAGGAGTTCCCGGTCCGCTGCGAACCCCATGACCGCGCTGTGGTGGCAGTGCGGCTGGACGACGGCGGTGAGCCCGCGCAGGTCCGGCGCCTCGTACCCGATCGACAGGAGGAACTCCGCGAGCGTCGTCGTCCGGCCCGCGACCCGCGCCGCCGCCTCCGTGCCGAGGAGTTTCTCTCCCTCGTCCTTGAGCGTCGCGGTGCACGAGGGTTCGATTCCGATGATCGGGGCGTCCCCCGTGGCGTCGAGCGAGGCGACCGCGGACCCGAGGACGTGCTTCGCCTCGTCGAGCTGTCCGGTGGAGATGAACGTGAGCCCGCAGCACTCCGTCTGCGGCACGATCCTGACGTCGACCCCCGCGTCGAGGAGCACGTCCGTCGCCGCCTGCAGCACCCGCGGCGCGAAGAAGTTCGACCACGTGTCCGCGAAGAGCACGACCTCGCGCACCTCACGCCGGGCGCCGCGGGGCGCCTCGGCGGTGTGGTCGGGGTGCTCCGCTGCGAACCGCCGCGTGAACGTGTCCCGGGTGAAGGTGGGGATCGTGCGGTGGGGGTCGATCCGGGAGACCTTCTTCGCGACCTTCGCGAGGGCCGGGATCCGGCTCACGAGGTTCGCCGCCGGGGCCATCGGGGCGGCGAGGCGCGAGAGGACGGGCAACCAACCGAGGACGTAGTGGTCCATCGGGCGGAGGCGACCCTTGTACGCCTGGAAGAGGACCTCGGACTTATAGGTCGCCAAGTCCGTGCCGGTCGGGCACTCGGAACCGCACGCCTTGCAGCTGAGGCAGAGGTCGAGGGCCTCGTGGACCTCGGGGGCGCGCCAGTCGGTGTCGACGAGGTCGCCGGTCACCATCTCCTGGAGGACGCGGGCGCGACCACGGGTCGAGTGTTTCTCGTCGCGGGTCGCCTGGTACGACGGGCACATGACGCCGCCGGTGAGCGCGGAGTCCGAACGGCATTTGCCGACACCCGTGCAGCGGTGGACGGCCGACCCGAAGTCCCCGTCGTCCTGGGCGAAGGAGAAGCCGTGGCCGCCGTGGTTCCCCGCCGCATGGGAGCCGCCGGCCGGCCCGCCCGTCCGTACCGGCAGCAGCTGCCCGGGCCGGTTCACCGCGAGGCGCATGTTCGCATCGAGCGGGTCCGGGTCGACGATGACGCCGGGGTTCATCATGCCCGTCGGGTCGAACAGCGCCTTCACCTGCGAGAACAGTTCGAGCGCGGCGGGGGAGTACATGCGCTGGAGGAGTTCGCCGCGGGCACGGCCGTCCCCGTGCTCGCCGGAGACCGAACCGCCGTACTTCGCGACGAGTTCCGCGGCGGCGAACATGAAGTCGCGCATCCGCTCGCGGCCGTCGGGTTCGTCGAGCGGGAAGTCGACGCGCATGTGGAGGCAGCCGTCGCCGAAGTGCCCGTACGGCAGCGCCCACATGCCCTTGTCGTCGAGGAGCTGCATGAGTTCGCGCAGGTAGTCGCCGAGTTTCTCCGGCGGCACCGCGGAGTCCTCCCACCCCGCGTGGCAGTCGCGGCCGTCGGGCGTGCGGGAGACGAGCCCGGCGCCGTCGGCGCGGATCTTCCAGATCGGGGCGGAGGTCGCCCCGGGCATCACCATGAACTCCCCGGCGGCCGAGGCGGCGGCGAGTTCCTGTGCCTGCGCGGCCAGCGCCTCGGGGTCGTCGCCCGCGAGTTCGACGATCATCCAACCGCCACCGGCCGGCAGTGCGGGGACCGCACCCGGGCCCTTCTGCGCGATGAGGCGGTCGAGCATCCGACGTTCCATGCCCTCGCACGCGGTGACCGGGAAGTTGCGGAGGACCGGGACGTCGTCGGCGGCCGCGGGCATGTCCGGATACCCGAGGACGACGGTCGTGACGAACGCGGGGTCTTCGACGAGGCGCATCTTCGCCCGCAGGACGACGCCCCAGGTGCCCTCGGTGCCGGCGAAGGCCCGGCGGACGTCGAACCCGTTCTCCGGCAGGAGGTTCTCGAGTCCGTACCCGGACACCTGCCGCGAGAAGGTACCGAGCTCGGTACGGATCAGCCCGAGGTGCCTGCCCACGAGTTCCTGCAACCGTGGGAAGTGCTGTGCGTCGTTCTTCCCGTCGAGGAGGACGATCTGCCCGTCCGGCAGCATGACCTCGAGTTCGATGATGTTGTCGACCGTCCGCCCGTAGCCGAGGGCCCGCGGCCCGCACGCGTTGTTGCCGATCATCCCGCCGATCGTGCAGCGGGAGTTCGTCGAGGGATCCGGGCCGAACCGCAGTCCGTGCGGTTTCGCGTGCCGCTGGAGGGTTGCATGGACGACGCCGGGTTCGACCCACGCCGCCCGCTCCTCGGGGAGGATCTCGAGCACCCGGTCCATGTGCCGGGAGAAATCGAGGACGAGGCCGGGCCCGATCGCGTTGCCGGCGAGGGTCGTGCCCGCCCCGCGGGAGGTCACCGCCACGCCGAGGCGCCGTGCGGCACCCAGCGCGGCCCGCACCTCGGCGGCGTTGCGGGGGAAGACGATGCCGAGCGGCACGATCCGGAAGAGGGACCCGTCGGAGGAGTACGCGCCGCGGTCGACCGCTTCGACGGTCAAGTCGGTGAGGCCCGCTCCCCGGAGGGCCGCCGCGAGGGCGTCGACGGATTCCTGCGGGGGCGCGGGGGTGTCGAAGGCGAGTTCGCGGAGGGTGGCGGCGGTGGGATCGACGGACCCGGGGGTGCCGTACGGAGTGGGGGAGGAGTGACCGGTGGGGATTCCGGGGTGCGGGCTGAGGGCAGTCATGCACCCATCCAACACCCGGTGCGGTGTGCGTCTCAAACAGCTGTCCGTCAGGGGGACGGCGTGCGTCGACCACGCGGGACGGCGCGCGGGAGTCGTGGGGACGGAATGGGGCCGCGGTCGTTCCGGCACCGGTCTTCGGGACCCTCTGTGACATGCGCAGATAAAGGTTCGATAACCGAGTGGCTTTCGAGTTGTAGGTCACAAAACGCGGTGTCTAGAGTGTGCCCAACAGCGCCGCTGCGGCGGATCCGGCCCATCCCCGACCAGCAATGAACCATGCCGGATTCTCACTCCCCGTGAAGCTCCCCGGTGGCGCCGAGAACGAGCAGAACGACCCCCGAGTACCCCGCGCGGGAGCCCTCCCCCGGGCCGTCCCGCGAAAGACCCAGAGCAGCACCGATGATGTGGTGAGAGGTAGAGCGATGTCCCGACGCGCGCGAGAGTTGAACAGCGACCAGCAGGCCGTGGTGGGCGCGGTGAAGAGGATCGCGAAGCAGCGCGCGAAGGTGAACGCGAACTACGTCTCCACCATCCTCCGCGCCCGCGAGCAGGGTGTCACCTACGCCGCGATCGCCGATGCCGCCGGGACCTCCTCTCAGGCGGTCCAGGAGGTCGTCCGCCGTCACCAGAATCGCGTCATCGCCGTCGAGGACGCGGTGCCCGGCCTCGCGGCGCCGGCTGCGGACGCCACGCCCGCTGAGGCCACGCCCGTTGCGGACGTCACCCCTGCCCAGGCGCCGGCACCCGAGGCCGCTCCCGTACCCGAGGCCGCTCCCACCACCGGGACAACGGCACCCACCCGGGTCCGCGCCTCGGTACCCGAGCAATCGCGCGACGCCGGCTTCGGCATCTCCGCCGCCACCGGTGACGGCACCCTGCGGAACGCTGCCGCGAGCTGATCACGCGCCGTTCACACCCGACCGTTAGGGTCGGGCGCATGGACATCGCCGCATTCCTCTCCGACCCGCTCCTCCTCGTCGCACGCAACGCCGCGGCGATCGCGACCGCACGACTCGATCACTGGTCGGGGCGCCTCGCGGGGGCGGACGTCGGCTCGAAGGACAACCCGAACGACCTCGTCACCGTCGCCGACGGGGAGATCGAGTCGCTCGTGCTCGGGTACCTCACCGCACTGCGCCCGCAGGACACCGTCATCGGCGAGGAGCACGCCGAGCCCCGCACCCTCGGGACCGCGCCGGACGGTGGGAAGGCGGCCGCCGCCCTCCTCACGATCCCCTCGTGCCTGAGCGACGGCCCCGTGTGGTCGACCCCGGTCGAATGGCACGTCGACCCGATCGACGGCACCGTGAACTTCGTGCGCGGGATCGAACACCACTGCTTCTCGATCGGTGGGAAGGACCCGGAGACGGGGGAGTGGATCGTCGGCCTCGTCGCCTCACCGGCGCTGCGGTCGGTGTGGTTCGCCCGGCGGGGTGCCGGTGCCTGGAAGACCGACCGCCTCCCCGTTCCCGGGGGTGACGGCACGGTTCCGACCGCCGCCGAGGCGGTCCCGGCGGGTACCTTCACGCGCCTCACCGGCGCCCCGGCCAACCGCAGGGGAACCGTCGCCGCCACCGGATTCGGGTACGCCCGTGAACGCCGCATCGAACAGTTCCGCCGGCTCGAGACGATCATGGAACGCTTCGACGACATCCGGCGCTGCGGATCCGCCGCGATCGACCTGTGTATGGCCGCCGAGGGGAAGGTCGACGCGTACTTCGAGCGGGGTCTCGGGATCTACGACTGGGCCGCCGGCGCGCTCATCGCGGAGGAAGCGGGAGTGCAGGTGGCGCGCGCCGCCTCGGGCCCGGAACCGACGATCGCCGCGAGCGATCCGGAACTCTTCGCGTTCCTGCGCGCGCACGCCTGAGCGCGCACGTGACGAGCGTGGGCGGGGGCGCCTCGGCCCGGGCGCCCGCGAACGACGGGGTCGAGTACGTCGCGTCGGCGCGGACGACCCTGCTCGCTTCAGCTCTCCTCGTCGAGACCGATGAAATCGCGGAAGGGCTCGGCGCCGATGACGACGACGGGTTCGGCAGGACGCACGAGCGCCTCGGAGCGGAGCACCATGCGGTGGGAGACGGTCGCCTCGCCGTCGGCGTTCGTGCTGCGGACCCGGCCGTTCTCCACGTACCCGGTCTTCTCGGAGACCCGGCGGCTGGGCGCATTGCCGTCGACGTACGTCGTGTAGAGCTCCTTCGCGTCGAAGGAGTCGAAGAAGGCGGCGGCGATCGTCTGCCGCATGAGCGTGCCGAGGCCGCGGCCCTGGAAGTCGCGGGACATCCACGAACCGGTCTCGGCGGCGTGGAGGACCGGGTAGTGCTCGGCGCGGATGCTCTGCACACCGATGACCTCGCCGCGCAGGCGGGCGGTGAACTCGAACGCCCAGTTGTCGGGTTTCGTCGCCGCGCGCACGCCCCAGTGGTAGGTGGCGAGATTGCCGGCGACGGTCCGCATATCGCCCTCGTCCCAGTTGAGGGGGAACACGCGCAGGCCCTCGGGCTGCACCCCGCCCTTGGCCGCACGGAGGAGTTCGGGCAGGTCCGCCTCACGGACGGGGGACAGCGTGAGGTCCCCGCACCGGATGGTGAGGGCGTACGGGGGCCAGATCTCTTCGAGCGTGCGCAGTGCGGGCATGCCTTCGATTGTCCCGGAGGACGGGGCGCGGGCGCTGTGATCCGGGCGTCCCGAGCCCGCGATCTTGCTCACGGCGGGCACGCGCTGCGTCCCCTGCACCCGGAATGCCAACGGTTTCGCCGAGAACGACCGAATGCGTTGCCGTTCCGCGGAAAGGCAAGCGATTCGATCGTCGTGGGTGAAAGCGTTGCCACGGGAGCGCCTCGGACGCGGCAGCCCCGAGAGCTGCAGCCCGCTCAGTAGTAGACCGCGAGCTTCCCGCGGGGGCCGTCGATGACCTCGACCGGGGTCTCGAACACCTCGGTGAGCACCGTGTCGGTCATGATCTCCTCGGGGGTACCGAACTCGACGACCTTGCCGTGCTTGACCGCGCAGATCCGGTCGCCGTAGTGACCGGCGAAGTTGATGTCGTGGATGACGATGACGACGGTGCGCCCAAGCTCGCGCGCGGCCCGCTGCAGGTGCTGCATCATCTGCACCGAGTGCTGCATGTCGAGGTTGTTGAGCGGCTCGTCGAGGAGCACGTAGTCGGTGTCCTGCGCGAGGACCATCGCGACGTACGCGCGCTGCCGCTGCCCGCCGGAGAGCTCGTCGAGGTACCGGTTCTCGAGCTCCTCGAGGCCGAGGAAGTCGATCGAGCGGCTGATGATCTCCTCGTCGTGACGGTTGAGCCGGCCCTTCGAGTACGGGAACCGTCCGAAGCCGACGAGCTGGCGCACCGTGAGGCGGGTGACGAAATGGTTCTCCTGGCGGAGGATCGACACGATCTTCGCGAGGTCCTTCGAGTGCGTGCTCGCGACGTCGTACCCGGCGATCTCGATCGTGCCCTCGTCCATGCCGAGGAGACGTCCGATCATCGTGAGGAGCGTCGACTTGCCGGCTCCGTTGGGGCCGACGAGTGCGGTGATGCCGCCCTCGGGGATCGTGAGGTCGACGGGTCCGATCGAGACCTCGTCGGTGTAGGACTTGCGGACTCCGGTCAGCGTGATCACAGGCGGCCCTTTCGGAGGATGTAGACGAGGAAGAACGTGCCGCCGACGAGCTCGATGATGATGCTCACGGCACCGGCGGCGTAGAAGATGTTCTTGAGGACGAAGTACGCCCCGGCGAGGACCGTGACGCCGACGGCCCAGGCCATCGGGAACACATAGCGGTGGTCGTGGGTGTCCGCGAGCTGGTACGCGATCATCGCGACGAGGAACCCGAAGAAGGTCATGGGCCCGACGAGCGAGGTCGACACGGCCATGAGCACGGACACGCACAGCAGGACGATCATCGTCTGCCGCTGGTAGTTCACACCGAGGTTCATCGCGGTGTCCCGTCCGAGTGCGAGCACGTTGAGACGCGTGGAGAAGAACCACAGCCCGCCACCGGCGAGTGCGACGAACGGCAACCCGATGAGCAGGTACGTGCTGTCGGCGTTCGCGATCGACCCGATGAGCCGGGCGGTGAGGACGTCGAACTCGCTCGGCGTGAGGAGCCGCTGCATGAACGTCGTGATGGATCCGAGTCCGCCACCGATGACGATGCCGACGAGCAGCATGATCTGGATGTTCCCGCGCTTGCCGGTGAGCAGCCAGCCGTAGAGCAGCGCGGAGAACCCGATCATGAGGATCACTTGGAACACGAACTGTGCGGGCCCCTGGACGATGACGACCCCGGCGGCACCGAACGCGAACACCGCAGCGGTCTGCACGAGTGAGTACAGGGACTCGAAGCCCATGATCGACGGGGTGATGATCCGGTTGTTCGTGGCGGTCTGGAACGCGACCGTCGCGACGCCCTGACAGAACGCGACGACGATGACGATCGCGACGTTCTCGGCACGCAACTGCGCGATCTTCCAGAACCCGTCGGATCCGATCGGCATCGGGTTGTCCCACGCGAGATTGCCCCACGAGAACAGGAGCGCGGCGGCGATGAGCGACCCGAGGATCACCCAGTACCGGCGGTGGCCCTGCTTCGTCGGGATCGGCCCGGCGTGCCGCAGCGGCTTGTGCACCGGGCGGTTGCTCAGCGGCGGGGTCGTGCGTTGGGGCGTCGTCGGCCGCCCGGTCCGGCGCACTCCCGAGGTGGTCGGCAGGCCCTTGCCGAGCAGCGACGGCGCCGCAGCGCCGGCGGGGCGGGAGGACGCGGAACCCGAGGCGCCGGAGGGCGCGGTACCGGAAGGGGCGGAACCCGCCGAGGCGCGGGTCGCCTCGGCGTCGTCGGCACCGGTCGCCCGGATGACGGGCGTGCCCGAGGTGCCCGGCGCCTCGGGAGCGGAGGTCCGGGGGATCCGCTTGCCGACGGAGCCGCCGGCCGGAGGATTCGGGAGGGAGTAACGATCAGCCATGGCGACGGGTCCTCAGGATCAGGATGACGAAGACGACGGATCCCACGACACCGAGGATGAGGGAGACGGGGACTTCGAACGGCATGATGATGGTGCGACCGATGAGGTCGCAGACGGCGACGATCCAGATCCCCGCGAGGGCGACCCACGGAAGGTTCGAGCGGAGGTCGTCCCCGCGGATCATCGAGACGATGTTCGGCACGATGAGGCCGATGAACGGCAGATTCCCGACGACGACGGTGATGACGCCGGTCGCGATCGCGATGAGACCGGTGCCGAGGTACATGACGCTGCGGTAGTTGAGGCCGACGTTCGTCGCGATCTCCTCGCCGAGGCCCGCCACGGTGAACCGGTCGGCGGTGACGAACACGGCGACGACGACGAGGATCGTCACGAGCAGGGGTTCCCACTGACCCTCGACGACCGAGGTGAAGGACCCGGCGAACCAGATACCGACGTTCTGCAGCATGTCGGTCGAGAGGGCGATGAAGCTCGAGAGGGCGCCGACGATCGCGCCCATCATCATGCCGACGATGGGGACGATGACCGAGGAGCGCAGGCGCACGCGCTGGAGGAACGCGAAGAAGATGACGGTGCCGATGAACGAGGCGATGATCGCGAGCGTCATCTTCACCATGAGGTTCCCGTGGGGGAACAGGATCATCGCGAGGAGGAGACCGAGGCCGGCCCATTCCGTCGTCCCCGCCGTCGAGGGGGAGACGAAACGGTTCTGGGTGAGCAGCTGCATGACGAGGCCGCACATCGCGAGCGTCGCCCCGGCGAGGACGAGCGCGATCGTGCGGGGGACGCGGGTGATGAGGAACATCTCCCACCCGTCCGGGTTGTTCCACACGTCGTAGACCCCGACGAAGAGGGACGCCACGAGCAGCCCGAGCGTGAAGACGATCGCGAGGCCGAACTGCCAGGTGAGGAGGCTGCGGCGGGTGCGGTTCCGGGCGTGGTTCGCGGTTTCCGGCAGGGCGGTGCCGCCGGCGGGGGGCGTGGTGCCCACCGGGGCGGTGGTGCCGGTGCCCGCCGGGTCCGACGGTGGTGGTGAGTCGAGTGTGCTGCTCATGCTTCCGAACTGTCTCGTGTGGTGGAGGGCCGGTGCGACCCGTGGGCCGGGGGCAGTCGGCCCACGGCCCGGTGGAGCGGGCCGCCGAACGCGACGATGGGCCCGACGACGCTGTCGTCGGGCCCAGGTCACGTGGCGGGCCGAGGCTTCAGGATGCCACTCAGCCGTTCTGCTCGAAGGCGTCGGCCATCTGATTGAGGTAGGTCGTGTACGTCTGGATGGACTCGTTGGTGTAGGTGTCCTGCGGCATGTAGAGGATGTTCTCCTCCTGCACGGCGGTGACGTTCTGCAGTGCCGCGGAGTTCGCGAGGAGTTCGTTCGCCGGCTTGTAGGCGGGGTCCTCGGTCGCGGTGGAGATCGCGGCGTCACGGTCCATCACGAGGATCCAGTCGGGGTTCGACTGGGCGATCGCCTCGACGGAGATGTCGTCACCGTGCGAGGTGTCCTCGGCCTGCTGCTCGAGCGCCGGGGTGAGGCCGGCCCAGTCGTAGATCGGGCCGAGCGTACGACCGGTGGACGGGGCGACGTAAGAGATCTCACCGCCGGAGGTGAGCACCGACATGACGGTGTCCTCCGGGTCGTAGGCGGCCTTCACGCGCTCGACGGCGGCGTCGAAGTCCTCGACGAGCGCGGCGGACTCCTCCTCCTTGTCGAACATGAGACCCATTGCCTCGATCTGGCGGACGAGGCCTTCATCGAGCGGCTCGTCCTCGCGCACATTGAGGTTGACGGAGTCGGCTTCCGGGGCGAGCTCGGCGAAGTCGTCCGCGTACTGTGCGAAGCGACCGCCGGAGATGATGAGGCCGGGCTCGGCGGCGACGATCGACTCGAGGTCGGGCTCATTGTGGGAGCCGAGGTCGATGATCTCCTCGTTCTCCTTCATCGGGTTCGTCGACGGCATGAGTGCGCGCGGAGCGGCGACAAGCTCGATGCCCCAGTCGGAGGCCGTCTGGAAGAGGCGGTTGTCGGTGATGACGACGTTCTGCGGCGGCACGGAGACCTCGACATCGACGACCTCGGTGGCCTCGTCCTCGAGGGCGAGGGACTGCACGGTGACGGTGCCCTCCGCGGCGGCCGTGGTCTCCTCGCTGCCGGCCTCGGCGGTCGAGTCGGTCCCACAGGCGGTGAGGCCGAGGACGAGGGTGACAGCGGCGGCAGCAGCGGCCGAGAGGCGGCGGTGCTTCTTCAGCATGGGGCGGGTCTCCTTGGTCGGATGGAATTACCGAAGACGACAGTACGGTAATTCGTCTTAGGCAAGGTTACCCTATCCAAATTTCGTTAGCGGTCTGTGACCTATACCTGCCGCGGTGAGGATTCATTCGCGGGGTGGATGCCTATGCGTGGCTGTGCACGGGCGGAGGGCGGTCCCGGTGGTCGGGCGGGGGACGGTGCGGAGGTCAGTCCTCCTCGCCGCCCTCGTCCTCCTCGTCACCACCGTCGGAGTCGTCCGCGCTGTCGCCGCCGTCGTCGGAGTCGCTGTCGTCCCTGCCGTCGTCGCCCTGTTCCTCGTTCTGCTCGGGCGAGGTGCCGTCGCCCTCGTCCTCCTCCCCGCCGCCCATCTGCCAGCACGCCGAGAGCGAGGCGGTGAGAGCGAGCGCGGCTGCAGCTGCTGCTGTGCGGCGGGCTGTGCGATGCCAGGTGATGCGTTTCATGGTGTCCTCCAGAGGTGGGCGCCGTGCGTGCGGCGGAAAGCGTCCGGGCAAGGTGCCTTCCCATCATGGGCCCGCGTCCGGGTGGCTGTCGACGGGACGCGACGTTTCTCCGTCGGCGTGCCGTGATGGAATGTCCCCCATGCGCCTCTTCTTCAACGCGGTCGTGCACGTTTTCGACCCCGCCCTCCCCGTTCCCCGCACCGTGTCCGACCTCGCCCCGGCGAACGCCCTGCTCGTCGGCGACGACGGGAAGGTCCTCGCGAGCGGAGGCGTCGAAGATCTGCGTGCCCGCGCCGCCGAACTGTCGGCGCCTGCCGAGGCGAGTGGCGCCTCGGCGACGAACCCCGGGGTGTCCGCCCTCGAGGAGATCGACCTCGGTGGGCGGGTCGTCGTGCCCGGGCTCGTCGATGCGCACCTCCACGTCCTCAGCTACGCGGAGTCGCTCGCGGAGGTCGACCTGCGCGGCACCGCCACGCTCGAGGAGGCGATCGCGGTGCTGCGCGCGTACGCCGCGGACCTGCCCGACGGCATGTGGCTCACCGGCGGGCGCTGGGACTTCAACAAGTGGGGCCTCGCGCAGCAGCCCGATCGCGAACTCCTCGATGCCGCGTTCCCCGACCGGCCCGTCGCACTCTCCTCGATCGACTTCCACACGCTCTGGTGCAATGGCGCAGCGCTGCGTGCGGCCGGTGTCGACGCCTCGACCGCGGACCCGGCGGGCGGTGCGATCGTCCGCGACGCGCACGGCGAGGCCACCGGCATCCTCCGGGAGACCGCTGCCGACCTCGTGTGGGCCGTCGTCCCCGACCTCCCACTCGAGGTGCGCGTCGAGTACCTGAGGCGGGCGCAGCAGGAATGGCTCGCAGAAGGCCTCACGAGCGTGCACGACATCGACGGCGCCGCCTCCCGGGAGGCGTGGGAGGAACTGCGTGCTCGCGGCGAGCAGCGCATGCGCGTCGTCAAGTACCTCCGCCCCGAGGAGCTCGCGTGGGCTGTGGAGGCCAGCTGGCACACCGGCGGCGGCGACGCATGGTTCACCCAGGGCGGCCTCAAGCTGTTCTCCGACGGCGCGCTCGGCTCGCAGTCCTCCCACATGTCGAAGGCGTACCCGCACGCCCATGACGAACCGGAGAACTACGGCATCCAGATCACGACCGAGGACCAGCTCGTCGAGCAGATCACCGAGGCGCTCGCCCACGGGATCGCCCCCGCGATCCACG
Organism: Brevibacterium samyangense; assembly: GCF_039529845.1. Classification (NCBI taxonomy): domain Bacteria; kingdom Bacillati; phylum Actinomycetota; class Actinomycetes; order Micrococcales; family Brevibacteriaceae; genus Brevibacterium; species Brevibacterium samyangense. The sequence goes on from NZ_BAAANO010000015.1 coordinate 91,154, forward strand.
CGATCGGCGACCAGGCGAACCACCACGTGCTGAACGCCTACGCCCGCACCGCGGAGCTCGCGGAAGCCGCACGTGCGCGCACCGGACTGCCGCTGCGCGGCCGGATCGAGCACGCGCAGTTCGTCCAGCCCGGCGACGTCGACCGATTCCGAGAGCTCGGCATCATCGCATCGATGCAGCCGCGCCACTGCATCTCCGACCTCCACCTCATCGAACGCCTGCGCCCGGACGAGGCGCTCGCCGCCTATGCGTGGACCGATCTCGAGGACTCCGGGGCGGTCGTCGCCTTCGGGTCCGACGGCCCGGTCGAGCCGAGCAACCCCTTTGCTGCGATCTACGCCGCGATGACCCGGGCCGACATCTCGGGCGACCCCGCGACCTCGTACCAGCGCGAACGCCGCATGAGTGCGTGCCGTGCGTGGCGGGCGCACTCCTGGGCGCCGGCCTTCGCTGCGGGGATCGAGGAGCGTGCGGGGCACCTCGGGGCCGGTGCGGACGCCGACTTCCTCGTCCTCGACATCGATCCCTTCACGTTCCGTGACGACTCCGGTGCCGTTGTCGGTGACGGGGTGAGCGGCGAATACGCCTCCGAGGAGGCGCTCTTCGCCCACGCCGAGGCGCTCCGGGACGCCACTCCGGTCCTCACCGTCGTGGCCGGCGAGGTCGCGTACGAGCGGGAGGCTGCGCGCGCGGCGGTGTGAGTGGAAGCGCGTCGGCCGCTGAGTTCCAGACTCTTGTGTGAGTTGCTGGCGTAGTGAACGCTAAGCGACCGGAAGTCGCGAGAGTGTCCGGAACTCGGTGCGGGCGCCGATGGGCGGGCGTGTGCGCGATTTTGCGCAGAAGTGTGCAAAAGTTGTGCCGTGAACACCTCGACCGTCTCCTCGACATCCCCGAACGCCCGTCGCATGCACCTCGTCGCGTACATGAAGACCGGCCCGACAGCTCTCCAGTCCGGCGGATGGCGGCACCCCGAAGCGCCCCTGAACTTCCTCGACCCGGGGTTCTACGAGGACGCCGCGCGCACCTTCGAGGCCGCGCGACTCGACGGCTGCTTCTTCGCGGACCTCTTCGGGATCGCGGACACGTACAAGGGCCTCGCCCCGTTCCTCGAGATGGGAGGGCAGAACAGCTACCTCGACCCGATGACGGTGCTGCCGGTCATGGCGCGGGTGTCGCGGCACCTCGGGCTCGGGGCGACCGTGTCGACGAGCTTCCACACCCCCTTCCACCTCGCCCGCTCGCTCCAGTCCGTCGACGTGCTCTCCGGCGGGCGGATCGCGTGGAACGTCGTCACCTCTGCGACGGACCTCGAGGCCGCGAACGCCGGGATGGACGGACTGCCGCCCCACGACGAACGCTACGACCGGGCCGACGAGGTCCTCGAGGCGTGCACCGCACTGTGGAACTCCTGGGACGAGGACCCCTTCGTGTTCGACCGCGAGCGCGGCCTCTTCGCCGATCCGTCCAAGGTGCACTATGCCGACTACAGCGGCCGGTGGGTGCGGACCCGTGGGCCGCTGCCCACACCTCGGAGTCCGCAGGGGCACCCCGTGCTCATGCAGGCGGGATCCTCCGGCCGGGGCCGGGAATTCGCCGCCCGCTGGGCCGAGGTGATCTTCACCCGGGCGGCCCCCGTGCCGGACATGCAGGCGTTCTACGCCGATATGCACGAGCGCCTCGCGGCCGCCGGCCGCCGGCCCGAGGACTGCCGGATCCTCCCCGGGGTCACGGTGGTGACGGGGGAGACCGACGCGATCGCGCGCGACCGCGCCGAGTACCTCGAACGCCTCGAACACGAGGAGTACCAGCAGGCGTACCAGTCGATGATCGTCGGCGCGGACCTCAGCCGGCACACGACGACCGAGGCGGTCGAGGCCGCGCGAGGCACCGCCGGGATCCACGGGATCACCGAGGGATTCGCGAAGGAGTCGGCCGCGACCGGGAAGACCTTCGCGGAGTCGACGCGGAAGATGCTGCGCGACCACGCGATCGTGGGGTCGCCGCAGACCGTCGCCGACCGTCTGCAGGAGATGTTCGAGTCCGGGTGCGGTGACGGGTTCGTCCTCATGCCGACGACGGTGCCGACGAGCCACGAACAGTTCTGCCGCCTCGTCGTGCCCGAACTGCAGAAGCGGGGGCTGTTCCGCACCGAGTACACCGCGTCGACCCTGCGGGGGAACCTGCAGCAGCCCTGAGCCTCCCGACCCGACAGCCCTGACGTGTTGTCCTTCGGAAACACCTCGCGGCTAGAATGGTCGGCAGCCGTCATGACGCGCGGTGGGAGAGCCGGATCCGCTCCGGCGCCGTAGGTGCAATCCCTCCCCGGGAAACTCTCAGGCCCAGTACCGCCGCGCGCAGGCACCTCTGAAGTGCTCCGCCCCTGCAGGGCGGAGCGTGACAGAGCGGGGAGGAACACGCCCAACCGTGTGTTCGTCACCGCTCGCGCACGGACTGCCCGATCCACGAGGATGCTCATGACCGCTGGCTCCCTGGCCCACACCTCCGCACCCACGGGGGACGCACCCCGCCCGTTCTCCGACCGGCACATCGGCCCGCGCGCCGGCCAGGTCGGTCAGATGCTGCAGACCCTCGGCTTCGACTCCCTCGAGGCACTCTCGACCGCCGCCGTCCCGGAGAACATCCAGCAGGCCGCGCCACTGCGCATGGCCCCGGCGATGACGGAGTCCGAGGTCCTCGCGAAGCTCCGTGAGATCGCCGGCCGGAACGTCGTGCGGACCCAGATGATCGGCCAGGGCTACTCCGACACGATCACCCCGCCGGTGATCCGCCGGAACGTCGTCGAGAACCCGGCCTGGTACACGGCGTACACCCCCTACCAGCCGGAGATCTCCCAGGGTCGCCTCGAGGCGCTCCTCAACTTCCAGAACGTCGTCCAGGACCTCACCGGGCTGCCGGTCGCGAACGCCTCCCTCCTCGACGAGGCCACCGCGGTCGCCGAGGCCGTCCTCCTCATGCGCCGCGCCACGAAGAAGGGCTCGGTCGTCGTCCTCGACTCCGAACTCCACCCGCAGGTCATCGCCGTTGTCCGGTCGCGTGCGATCGCGATGGACTTCCGCGTGCAGATCGCGGACCTCTCGCAGGGCCTCGTCGGCGAGGACGTCTTCGGCATCGTGTGCGCCCAGCCGGGCACCTCGGGCGCCGTCCGCTCCTTCACCGACGCCGTCGCCGGCGCCAAGGAGCGCGGTGCGCTCGTCACCTTCGCCGCCGACCTCCTCGCCCTCACGTTCCTGCAGACGCCGGGCGCCCAGGGCGCCGACATCGCCGTCGGTTCGGCCCAGCGCTTCGGTGTCCCCCTGTTCTTCGGCGGCCCGCACGCCGGCTTCATGGCCGTGAACGACAAGCTCCGCCGCCAGATGCCCGGCCGCCTCGTCGGGGTGTCGAAGGACGTCGACGGCAAGCCCGCGTACCGCCTCGCGCTCCAGACCCGTGAGCAGCACATCCGCCGCGAGAAGGCGACCTCGAACATCTGCACCGCGCAGGCACTCCTCGCCGTCGTCGCCTCGATGTACGCGGTCTACCACGGCCCCGTGGGCCTCACCCGGATCGCGTCCCGCATCCACCGCCTCGCCGTCTCCTTCGCCGAGGCGGTCCGGGCCTCCGGCGTCGCCGCCGTCACGACGGAGCACTTCTTCGACACCGTCACCCTCGAGATCCCGGGGGAGGGAGCGGCTGCCGCCGCGGTCGCCGCCGCCGAGGCCGCGGGCATCAACATCCGCCTCTTCGATGCGACCCACGTGTCCGTGTCCTTCGGTGAACCGCACACGGTCGCCGACGTCAACACGCTCCTCGGTGCGCTCGGGATCGATGCGCGCGTCGACGTGGAGGCCTTCGGGGCCGCCGGCCACGGCACCTTCGGCGCCGCGCACATCGCCGCCCCGCAGCTGCCCGAGGCGCTCCTGCGCACGAGCGAGTTCCTCACCCACCCGGTGTTCAACACCCACGGGTCGGAGACGATGATGATGCGGTACCTCCGCACCCTCTCGGACCGCGACCTCGCCCTCGACCGGACGATGATCCCGCTCGGCTCCTGCACGATGAAACTCAACGCCGTCGCGGAGATGGAGGCCATCACGTGGCCCGAGTTCGCCTCGATCCACCCCTTCGCCCCCGAGTCGCAGACGGCCGGATGGCGTGAGCTCACCGCGGACCTCGAGAACATGCTCGTCGAGGTCACCGGGTACGACCGCGTGTCCCTCCAGCCGAACGCGGGCTCCCAGGGAGAACTCGCCGGTCTCCTCGCGATCCGCCAGTACCACCTCGCGAACGGCGATGCGGACCGCACCGTCGTCCTCATCCCGCAGTCGGCTCATGGCACGAACGCCGCCTCGGCCGTCCTCGCGGGTCTCGACGTCGTCGTGGTCGGGACGGCTTCCGACGGGTCGATCGACCTCGAGGACCTCGACGCGAAGATCGAGAAGCACAAGGACCGGCTCGCGGGCATCATGATCACCTACCCGTCCACGCACGGCGTGTACGAGGAAGCCGTGAGCGACGTGTGCGCCCGCATCCACGACGCCGGTGGTCAGGTGTACGTCGACGGTGCGAACCTCAATGCGCTCGTCGGTCTCGCGCAGCCGGGCAAGTTCGGTGGCGACGTCTCCCACCTCAATCTCCACAAGACCTTCTGCATCCCGCACGGCGGTGGCGGTCCGGGTGTCGGCCCGGTCGCGGTCCGTGAGCACCTCGCCCCGTTCCTCCCGGGCGACCCGCGTGACGCGGAGCTCGTGAACGGTGAGGGCACGGCCCTCCCGGTGAGCGGTTCGCTCCTCGGATCCGCCGGTGTCCTCCCGATCTCCTGGGCGTACCTCAAGCTCATGGGCGGCGAGGGCGTCACCGAGGCGACCCGTTCGGCGCTCCTCGGCGCCAACTACATCGCGGCGTCGCTGCGCGAGGACTTCCCGGTCCTCTACACCGGTGACTCCGGGCTCGTCGCGCACGAGTGCATCCTCGACCTCCGCGAACTCACCGCCCGCACCGGTGTCACCGCGGAGGACGTCACCAAGCGCCTCATCGACTACGGTTTCCACGCCCCGACCCTCGCGTTCCCGGTCGCCGGCACGCTCATGGTCGAACCGACCGAGTCCGAGGACAAGGGCGAACTCGACCGGTTCATCACCGCGATGAAGCACATCCGGGCGGAGATCGACGCGGTCGGCACCGACTACCCCTACGAGGAGTCGCCGCTGCACCACGCACCCCACACCGCGACCTCGGTGATGGACGACTGGGACAAGCCGTACAGCCGGAAGACCGCGGTGTTCCCGGTCCACGGCCTCGAACTCACGAAGTACTTCCCGCCGGTCCGCCGCATCGACGGCGCCTTCGGCGACCGCAACTTCGCCTGCTCGTGCCCGCCGCCCGAGGCCTTCGCGAGCGCATTCGGAGAGGACGCCTGACATGAGCGACACCACTGCAGCAGCACAGGAAGCGACCCGGGCGGCCGAGGACGCGCCGCGGAAGACCTCCCTGTACGAGGTGCACGCGGCCCTCGGCGCCTCGTTCACGGACTTCGGTGGCTGGGACATGCCGCTCAAGTACGGTTCCGAGCTCGCCGAGCACCGGGCCGTCCGCGGGACCGCCGGCCTCTTCGACCTCTCCCACATGGGCGAGGTGCGGGTGTCCGGGAAGGACGCGGGCCTCTACCTCGACCACGCGCTCGTCGCCCGCTACTCGACCATGAAGGTCGGCAAGGCGAAGTACGGCGTCATCGTGAACGAGGACGGCTTCGTCGTCGACGACCTCATCACCTACCGGATCGCGGAGGACGAGTACCTCGTCGTCCCGAACGCCTCGAACGCCCCCGTCGTCGCGGCGGCCCTCGCCGAGCGCGTCGCCGGGTTCGAGGCGGCCCACGCCTCGATCCCCGGAACCTCGGGGGGGCCCGAGGTCACCGTCGTCGACGAGTCCGCGGAGACCTCGCTCGTCGCCGTCCAGGGCCCGCAGTCCGAGGCGATCGTCGTGAAGGCGCTCGACGCCGGCATCGACGCCTCCCTCGTCACCGAGCTGCGCTATTACGCGTGGTCCCCGGTGACGATCGCCGGGATCGACGTCATGCTCGCCCGGACCGGGTACACGGGGGAGGACGGGTTCGAGCTCTACGTGCCGAACGCCTCGGCCGTGGCACTCTGGGAGGCGCTCGTCGCCGCAGGTGAGGGCTTCGACCTCGTGCCGTGTGGCCTCGCCGCGCGTGATTCCCTGCGCCTCGAGGCAGGCATGCCGCTCTACGGCCACGAACTCACCCTCGCGACGACCCCGGTCGACGCCGGGCTGGGGAAGATGGTCGAGGGCAGCCTGAAGAACAAGGAGTGGGACTTCTTCGCGAAGCCCGCGCTCGAGGCGAAGGTCGGTTCGCAGCCGGCCCGCCTTCTCGTCGGTCTCACCTCCGAGGGGCGCCGCGCCGCGCGCGAAGGTGCTGCGATCCTCGTGGACGGGACCGAGATCGGTACCGTGACCTCGGGGCAGCCCTCGCCGACCCTCGGCCACCCGATCGCACTCGGTTACGTGGACCCGCAGTTCGCGGAGCCCGGCACCGCCGTCGCGGTCGACATCCGCGGCAAGGCACACGACTTCGTCGTCGCCGCCCTGCCGTTCTACTCCCGCGAACGCTGACTCCTCCCGGCCGGGCCTCGTGCCCGATCGGTCATACGATTTCCCGTACTCACAGCACGATCCGCACCGGATTCCCGAAACCTAAGGACACACCATGGCAGAACTTCCCGCACTCCCGCAGGACTTCACCTACTCCGCCGAGCACGAGTGGGTGAACGCGACGGCCGACGCCGTCGTCGGCGCCACCGTCCGTGTCGGCATCACCGCCGTCGCGACCGACGCCCTCGGTGAGATCGTCTACGTCGACCTCCCGGCCGTCGGCGACACCGTCACCGCAGGTGAGACCTGCGGTGAGGTCGAGTCCACGAAGTCCGTCTCCGATGTGTACTCGCCCGTCACGGGTGAGGTCGTCGCCGTCAACGAGGCCGCGTCGGACGACCCGGCGATCGTGAACTCCGACCCCTACGGCGAGGGCTGGCTCTTCGAGGTCGCCGTCACCGCGACGGGCGAGCTCATGGACGCCGCCGCCTACGCCGAGGCCAACAAGCTGTGACCTGCGGATGATCGTCGGACGGGCCGCAGCTCCTGGTGAGCGCGGCCCGTTCGTCTTTTCCCGGCCGCTCGGTCCTGGACCGGGCACCTGTTCCACTTTCCGTATCACTGCCTTCTGGAGGCTTCCGTGATCAGCGTCTTCGATCTCTTCACCGTCGGCATCGGGCCGTCGAGCTCGCACACCGTCGGTCCCATGCGCGCCGCGGTGTCGTTCGTCGAACTCCTGCAGGAACGCACCGGCGGCAGCCTGTCCGAGGTGGTGGCGCTCGAGGTCGACGTGTACGGCTCGCTCGCGGCGACCGGGCACGGGCACGGCACGTTCGACGCGATCCTCCTCGGCCTCGAGGGGTGCCGCCCGGAGACCGTGGAACCGAACGAACTCGAGGACCGCCGGGCCCGCATGGAACGCACGGGTGCGGTGCGCCTCGGCGAGGGACTCGTGGCGCCGGGAGGTGCCGGTTCCGGTGTCGAGGTGCGGGGCGCCTCGGGCGGGGACGTCGCCCCGGAAGCGGTGACCGGAGGCACCGCGGGCGCGGATTCGGAAGGTGCCGGGGTGCCGGAGATCCCGCTCACGGAGGCGGACATGCGGTTGCGGCCGCTCACCGTGCTGCCCCGGCACACGAACGGACTCACGTTCACGGCGCGGAATGCCGCCGGTGAGGTCGTGGCCGAGGAGACGTACTTCTCCGTCGGTGGTGGGTTCGTCGTGTGCCAGTCCGAGGAGGAGGCGGCCGCGGCGGCTGCCTCTGCTGCCGGGGCCGGTCCGGAAGGGCCGTCCGGCGAGGGCGCGGAAGCCTCCGGGGAGGTCGGCGCTGTCGCCGTGATCGGACGGTCCGACATCGCCGAGGTTCCCTACCGGTTCCGCAGCGCTGCGGAACTCGTGCAGATGGCCGAGTCCTCGGGCCTGGCGATCTGGGAACTCATGCTTGAGAACGAGAAGGTGAGCCGGACCGAGGAGGAGATCCGCGAGGGGCTGCTGCACATCCACGCGGTCATGGAGGAGTGCGCGCGGAACTCGCTCGACCGGTCCGGGCATCTGCCGGGCGGGCTCAAGGTGCGCAGGCGTGCGCACGACTGGGCACTCAAGCTCAAAGCGCACGACCCCACGCACGATCCGCGGTTCTACCAGGAGTGGGTGAACCTCATCGCGCTCGCGGTGAACGAGGAGAACGCCTCGGGCGGGCGGGTCGTCACCGCGCCGACGAACGGGGCGGCGGGCATCATCCCCGCGGTCATGTACTACGCGCTGGGCTACGTGGACTCGGTCGTCGACGGCGGTGCGCCGGCGCGTGAGGACGCGATCGTCACGTTCCTCCTCACAGCGGCCGCGATCGGGGTGCTGTACAAGGAACGGGCGTCGATCTCCGGTGCGGAGGTCGGGTGCCAGGGCGAAGTCGGGTCCGCGAGTTCGATGGCCGCCGGTGCGCTCGCCCAGGTGATGGGCGGGACGCCGGCGCAGGTGGAGAACGCGGCGGAGATCGCGATGGAGCACAACCTCGGGCTCACGTGCGATCCGATCGCCGGGCTCGTGCAGGTGCCGTGCATCGAACGCAACGCGATCGCCGCCGGCAAGGCGATCAACGCCGCCCGGATGGCACTGTGGGGCGACGGTGAGCACCGGGTGTCGCTCGACGAGGTCATCGCGACGATGAAGGCGACCGGCGCGGACATGAGCCACAAGTACAAGGAGACCGCGATGGGCGGCCTTGCGGTGAACGTGGTGGAGTGCTGAGGTGGCGCTGTCCTTCCGCTGGTTCGTCGCGCAGATGGGGTTGCGCGATCAGCTGTGCACTCCGGCACGAAATCCGGCCCGAGAATCGTGCCGGATCGCGCAGCTGACTTCACGCGGCTGTGGTCGTCGCCACGGTACTCGCGTCGGTTCCGCACTCGTTCGGGGCTGAGATCGACCACCCGGCCCGTTCGCGGAAGATGCAGGCGGTTCGGACACACAGAAATCCGGTGAAGACAGCTCCCGGGGGCTGTCTTCACCGGATTTCTGTGTGTCTTCGAGGAACGGGGTCGTAACCGCCCGCCCTCAGAACGTCTTCGCGTCGATGACGAAGCGGTACCGGACGTCGGAGGCGACGACGCGGTCGTAGGCCTCGTTGATCTGGTCGGCGGTGATGAGCTCGATCTCGGAGACGACACCGTGCTCGGCGCAGAAGTCGATCATCTCCTGGGTCTCACGGATGCCACCGATGTTCGAACCGGCGAGCGTGTGACGGCCACCGATGAGCGAACGCGGATCGATGTCCATGCCGCCCTCGGGCAGACCGAGGAGGACGACCGCGCCCTCGGGCTTGAGGGTGCGGAGGTACGCGTTGACCGGGTGCGGCACGGAGACCGTGTCGATGATGATGTCGAAGGCGCGGTGGTGCTCCTTCTCGAAGCCCTCCTCGGTCGTGTAGTACCCGGTGGCGCCGAAGCGCTCGCCGTCGGCCTTCTTCGAGAGGGAGTGGGAGAAGACGGAGACCTCGGCGCCCATGGCGGCGGCGATCTTCACGGCGACGTGGCCGAGCCCGCCCATGCCGACGACCGCGACCTTCTTGCCCGGGCCCGCGCCCCACTTGGCGAGCGGCGAGTACGTGGTGATACCGGCGCACAGGAGCGGCGTGGCAGCGGCGGGGTCGATGGAATCCGGGATGTGGATGACGAAGTCCTCGCGCACCGGGATGTGGGTGGAGTACCCGCCCTGGGTGACGGTGCCGTCGATCCGGTCGATCGAGTTGTACGTGCCGACGGAACCGTTCTCGCAGTAGTGCTGGTCGCCGCGGAGGCAGTACTCGCACTCCATGCACGAGTCGACGAGGCAGCCGACGCCCACGCGGTCGCCGACCTTCGCCTTCGTGACCTCGGAGCCGACCTCGGTGACGATGCCGATGATCTCGTGGCCGGGAGCGAGCGGGTACTTGCAGCCGCCCCACTCGTCGCGCACGGTGTGGATGTCCGAGTGGCAGATGCCCGCGTACTCGATCTCGATCATGACGTCGTTCGCGCGCACATCACGGCGATCGATCGTGGACTTCGCGAGGGGCTGGTCGGCAGCGGTGGCCTGGTATGCAGCAACGGTTCTCATAACCGGCAGTCTATGAGTCCGAGGCTGCGCGGGGATGAACGTCAGGTTTCCGGGGCCGTGAGAAATCCCTCCAGCAGGCGGGCGAAACCGGCCGCACCCGAGGCGCGGGTCGCCTCGACGAGTTCCCGCGCCGCTGCCTCGCGATCGGCCGAAGTCGGGGAAACCGCCGAGGCGCCACCGGCTCCGGAACCCCGTCCCCTCCCGGCACGGGGGCTCTGCGCTCTCCCGGCACGGGGACTCTGCCCCCGCGCGCGCCGCCGGGCGGCGCGGGTCGCGGCGACCTCGACCTCGGAACGGAACGCGCGAGTGAGGGCGTCGTCCGCCTCGGCGGCGAGGAGCTGGAGGAACTCGTCCGCGGTGAGGAGCGCGTACGGAATGCGGGAGCGCAGCGGCGAGTCCACGGGTGCGAAGGCACGCGTGTCGTCGGTGACGAGCCAGGTGACGGCTCCGGCAAGCGCGGCGTTGTCGAGGTGCGCGTCGGTCGGGTCGAGGACGTAGGCGCGGACGGTGCGGTCGTCGGTCGTGACGGGCTCCGGTTCGCAGGCCTCGAGCCACCCACGTTCGATCCCGCGCCGGCCTGCCTGGGAGATCCCGGGATGCGTGTGGGGGATGCCGTCCCAGAGTTCGCGGCGGACGTCCTCGGTCCACACGAGGGAGATCGAGGCGGTGCGTGCGGCACTCCCGGCGTTCGCCTCGGATGCGCCGGCGTTCGCCTCGGCGGCGGCGTTCGCCTCGGCGACGAGGGCCTTGATCCAGCGGCGCAGCGGGTCCGACAGGAGCACGTTCGTGTCCACGAGCGCCCGACGGGAACCGGGGGCTGCCGGGGGAGTGGGCTGAGGAGCAGGCACGTGCGGCCGAGGTGCGTTCACGGTGTCTATCGTAGGGAGGTGCGGCGCGTAGCGATGTCCTGCCACCGGTGGGCCGTGGCCCGGACGTCGAAACGTCGTGTTTCCCGGGTCGGGCTACTCTCGGGCCATGAACGCTGTCTCCTCGGTCACCACCCATCCCCGTCCGGCATCCGCCGCCCCTGCCGACCCGTCCATCGCCGAGGCGCTCTCCGCCCTCCGGCAGCACCTCAGCGCGGCGATCGCGGAGTCCCCGGCACCCGAGGTGGCCTGGGGACTCGTCAAGGACGGCCGGGTGGTCGACGGGGAGAACCTCGACCGGATCTTCCGTATCGCCTCGATGACGAAGTCGTTCACCGCGGCCACCCTGTTGGGACTCAAGTACGGGCTCGTGGAGTGCGGTGCGGGGGAGCGTCACCCTGGTACGGAAGGTTCCACGGGCGCAGGAGTCACGAGCGGAGGGGCTCCTTCGCCGCTCGATCTCGACCTTCCCGTCTCTACCTGGATCCCCGCCACGGCCGGCCTCCCGCACGGGGAGATCACCCTCCGCGATGCCCTCACGATGTCGAGCGGCCTGCCGAACGACGACCCGTGGGCCGACCGCCAGGAATCGCTCACCGCCGCAGAGTTCGACGCGCTCGCCGCCCGCGCCGCCCACATGAACTTCCTGCCCGGCACCGCGTTCGAGTACGCGAACTACGGGTATGCGATGCTCGGCCGCGTCGTCGAGGTCGTCTCCGGCCTGCCCTTCCCCGAGGCCGTTCGCACCGCTCTCCTCGCGCCTCTCGGCCTCGACTCGAGCGACTTCCGCGCGACCGACCTCCCGGCCGACCGCCTCGTCACCGGGTACCGGCCCACGGCAGCAGGCGGGCTCGAACCGCTGTCGTACTCGGACGCCGGGGCGTTCTCCGCGATCGGCGGGATGTTCTCCACCGTCCGGGATCTCGCGGTGTGGGTCGACCGGTTCGTGCGGGCGGCGAATCCGGGCGCGGGCGGCGCTGCGGGCGATGTTGCGGACGGGCCCGCGGGTGGGGTTCGGGCCGTCGTGGACCCGTGGGCCCGGCCGCTCCGTGACATGCAGCAGGCCCACCGTTTCGTCGACGTCCGACCGGCCGACCCGTCTGACGCGGACAGCCCGAACGGCGTGCGCTCCGCCGGGTACGGGTACGGCCTCAACACGGTCTTCGATTCCGCGCTCGGGCACTTCGTCGCGCACTCAGGCGGGTACCCCGGCTTCGGCTCCCACATGCGCTGGCATCCCGCGAGCGGGTACGGCCTCGTGATCCTCGGCAACACGACGTACTTCCCCGCGAGCGTCCTCGCCGACGCCGCCCTCTCCCGGTTCATCGCGGATGCCGAGGTGCCGACCGGACTCGAACCCGTGGGCGCGCCGGCACGTACGGCCCCGGTCTTCTCCGGGAAGGCGACCGCGGTGCAGCGCCATCGTCCGTCGTCCGAGGCGATGGCGCTCATTCCCCGCCTCGAGGAGTGGATCCGCCTCGGCGCGACCGACGACTCCTTCGCCGACGCGGTGTTCGCCGAGAACATGGACCTCGACGTGCCCCGCATCGAACGCCGCACCCGCATCACCGAGGCGCTCGCCGCCACGGGTGAAACGGACACCGTCGTGTCTGCCCCGGGAACGTCCGACGCAGCGGCGGACGTTGCCGGGCAGGGGAGCCCTGCGGCCGGTACTCCGATCGGCACAAGCGGCAGCGGTGCCACCGGTGGGAACGATGCCGAGGCGACTCGCACCTCGGCACCCGAGGTCATCTGGGTCAACGCCTCCCGCGCCCGGTGGACGGTGGCCGGCCCGCAGGCGGAGCGCCTCGTCGACGTGCTGTTCACCGCCTTCGGCGAGGTCCAGAGCCTCTCGGTGACGGTCAAGGACTGAGCCGGTCTCGCTCCCGAGCGAGCAGCACAGAGGCGTCGCCCCGGAAAGTACGCGGACAACGGAAATGTTTGGGCGGTCCGGGGACGAAACGCCGGTCGCCGGTCGTGGTGCGAAGGGGTACTGCCGAAAAGTACCTGGACGGCGGAAACGTTTGCGGGGTCCGGGGACGAAATGTGGGTAGGTGAGTGCTCCGGGGGGATCGGATCGATCGGGAAGCGCCCCGGATCCTCTTTCGGGACCGGCGTGTGGCGATGACCGCATGTGTCGCCGCGGGGTTCACGCGCACCGGGCGCGGGAGTAGAGTCGGTCCGCTCGCCACCCGGGCACCCACCCCGGCACCCACTGCGGAAGGACACCTTCGTTCATGCACGACGGCCACACCCAGGACAGCACCCTCACCACCCCCGGGAGCGCCACCGCGGCTCCCACCACCGCCACTGCGACCACCACCCCCGCCGACCATGCACTGTTCTCGCCGGTGACCCTCGGTGCCCTCGACCTCGCGAACCGCGTCGTCATGGCCCCGCTCACCCGCCTCCGTGCCGACGAGAACGGTGTGCCGAACGACCTTCATGTCGCGTACTACAGCCAGCGCGCGACCGCGGGCCTCATCGTCGCCGAGGGCACGTACCCGCACATGTCCGGCCGCACGTGGATGGGCCAGCCGGGTATCCAGACCCCCGAGCAGGTCGCCGCGTGGAAGCGGGTCACCGACGCCGTGCACGCCGAGGGCGGGAAGAGCGTCCTCCAGGTCATGCACGGGGGTCGGGTCTCCCACCCGGAGATCGCCGGGGTGCCGCGGATCGTCGCCCCGAGCCCCATCGCCTCGCCCGCTCCCATCCGCCTGCCGAACGGTGAGAAGGTCGACGCCCCGGTCCCCGAGGCGCTCTCGCCCGGTGAGATCGCCGAGGTCGTTCAGAGCTTCGTCCTCGCGGCCCGGAATGCGATCGAGGCCGGCTTCGACGGCGTCCAGGTCCACGGTGCGAACGGCTACCTCCTCCACCAGTTCCTCGCCCCGAGCTCGAACCAGCGTGCCGACGAGTACGGCGGCAGCCCCGAGAACCGTGCCCGTCTCCTCGTCGAGGTCACCCGTGCGGTCGCGGCGGAGATCGGCGCGGACCGCACGAGCGTCCGTCTGTCGCCGCAGCACAACGTGCAGGGTGTCGTGGAGGACGACGACGCGGACGTCGACGCCGTGTACGCGGTGCTCGCGAAGGAGTTCGGTGCCCTCGGCCTCGGGTTCGTCGACGTACTCCGTGCCGAACCGCGCGACGCGATCGTCCAGGACGTCATCCGTGCCGGCTCCGGACTCCCGCTCGTCGTGAACACCGGCTTCGGCCACCACACGACCCTCGAGGAGGCACAGGGTCTCGTCGAGGAGAACGTCGGCGAGGCCGTCGGCGTGGGCCGGGCCGTCATCGCCAACCCCGACCTCGTCCTCCGCTGGCGCACGGGCGCCGAGGAGAACCCGACGGACTCCTCGACGTTCTACGTCGGCGGCGCCCGCGGATACACCGACTACCCGACGCTCTGAGCCCACGCTGTCGCCGGGCCGGGGCGCGACCCGGCTCCCTCCGCAGCCTCACCCGGGCCGCCCCGGCCCCGCACCGAGCGGCACCGAAGGCCCACCCCGGAAAGTCCTGAAACGCTCTCACTGGCGGCGTCGGGATTCCGTTCACCGGAACGGAATCCCGACGCCGTTCCGGTATCCGGACCCCGGTTGACGCAGTGACGCGCATCACCGCAGGATTCCCTCCATGGCAAAGGTGCTGGACGGGAGTCCTCGTTCCGCTGAACGGAACACGCGGGGACCCGGAGCGAACGCAGGGGACGGAACCGCGCAGACCCTGCGGCGTTCCGCGGCGCTCGTCCACGCTCTCGCCCAGGGGGCACCTGCCCCCATGTCCCTCGCCACGCTCGCCGGCGCCTCGGGCCTGGCGAAATCGACGGTGCACCGCCTGCTCGCGGGGCTCGTGTCGATCGGCTGGGTCGCCCGGTCCGGTTCGGACTACCTCCTGTCCGCAACGCTCGTGCGGATCGGCGAGGCGGCTCGCGCCACCCATCCCGCGGATGCGGGGATCCGGGCGGCGCTCGGCCGGATCACCGCCGCGACGGGCGAGACCGCGTTCCATTCGGTCCTCGAGGGGACCTCGGTCGTGTGCACCCACCGCCGCGAGGGCACCGGCCCCATCCGCAACACCGTCCTCCAGGAGGGGGACGTCCATCCCCTCGGCGTCGGCGCCGGGTCCCTCGCGATCCTCGCAGCCCTGCCCGAGGCGGAGGCCACCCGGGCCCGGGAGGCGAACCTCGCCGCCCACGGGCCGGATTCCCTCCTCGGCCGGCTCGAGGCCGACGGCCGCCTCGCCGCCGCCCTCGCTGAGGCGCGGGAACTCGGCTACGCCCTCAACCCGGGCTTGGTCGTCCCGGCGTCGTGGGCCCTCGGTGTCCCCGTGTTCGACGCCGAGGGGCGGCCCACCGCCGCCCTCTCGCTCGGCTCGATCGAACAGCACCTCGGCCCCGACCGCCGTCCGGAACTCGTCCGCATCCTCACCCTCGAGGCGACCCGATTGTCGAAGGAGACATCGTGACACCTGCAGGATCCCCCACCGCCCCGACCGTCGGTTCAGCACCGACCGCGCGCACGGCACCGACGATCATCGGATGGTCCCACTCGGCGTTCGGCCGGCGGCCCGAATCGCTCCAGGAGCTCATGGGCCAGGTCGCCCGTGAAGCCGTCGCCCATGCCGGGCTCGAGCTCACCGAGGTCGATGCCCTCCACGTCGGGGTGTTCAACAACGGTCTCTACCCGCAGGGGTTCGAGGCGGCCCTCCCCGCCGTCGAGATCCCCGAGTTCGAACTCGTTCCCGCCCACCGCCACGAGAGCGCGTGCGCCACCGGGTCCGCCGCCGTGTTCGCCGCGTACGACGCCGTCGCCGCCGGCCGCGCGAAGGTCGCCCTCGTCATCGGCGCCGAGCACATGACGCACGTTCCCGGTCACGACGTCGGCAATGTGCTCCTCTCCGCGAGCTACCGCGAGGAGGAAGAGCATCATAAGAGCTTCGCCGGGGTGTTCGGGGAACTCGCCCGCCAGTACACGGACCGCTACGGCGACCCCTCGGAGTCCCTCGCCCGAATCGCGGCGAAGAACCACGGGAACGGCGCCCACAACCCGCTCGCGCACATGCAGAAGGACCTCGGTTTCGAGTTCTGCCACACGGTCTCCGAGAAGAACCCGTACGTCGCCGAACCCCTCCGCCGCACCGACTGTTCACTCGTCTCCGACGGTGCCGCCGCCCTCGTCATCGCCGCTCCCGAGGTCGCCGTCTCCGCACCGCAGGCCGTGGGCTGGCGCGGTCAGGGCAACGCGAACGACGCCCTCCCGATCTCCCGGCGCGATCCGCTGGAACTGCGGGGCGCCTCGGCGGCGATGGACCAGGCCCTCCGGGCCGCCGGCGTCCGCCTCACGGACCTCGACCTCCTCGAGACCCACGACTGCTTCACGATCGCCGAACTCCTCCAGTACGAGGCCTTCGGACTCGCCGCGCGGGGCGAGGGCGGCTCCGTCATCGACAGCGGATTCACCGCGATCGACGGCGCACTGCCGGTCAATCCCTCCGGCGGACTCAAGTCCAAGGGGCACCCGATCGGTGCGACCGGCGTGTCCATGCACGTGATGGCGGCCCGGCAGCTCGTCGGTGACGCGTCCGGCCTCCAGGTGCCCGGCGCGGAACTCGCGGGGGTCTTCAACATGGGCGGGGTCGCGGTGTCGAACTTCGCCTCGGTGCTGGAGCGGGTGCGATGAGCGCGACGACCGAGGTGCGGGGCGGCACGGGCTCGGGCGTGCCCGGCCCCCGCCCGACAGAAACACCGGAGGCGTCCACCGGCCTCGACCCGATCTCCCCGGACGCGGCCGCCGCCGACTTCGTGCCCTCGTGGCGCCGTGGGGTGAACGTCGCCCACTTCCTCACGCAGACCGCGCACAGGCTTCCCGAGCACCCCGCGGTCATTGCCGAGGAGGGGACGTGGACCTGGCGTGACCTCGACGAACGCGCCCATGCGATCACCGCGGCGCTGAGGGGCGCCGGGGTGCGCCGCCGCGACACCGTCATGGTGCTGAGCCCCAACCACCCGGAGATGATCGCCGCGTTCTGGGGCGCCTTCCGGGCCGGAGGGGTGCTCGCCCCGCCGAACGCGAAGCTCTCGCCGGGCGAGATCGCCGCGCTCGTGCGGAACACCCGGCCCCGCGTCGTCGTCGTCCACCGCGAACTGAGCGCGGTCGTCCGGCACCTCGCCGAGGAGGGACTTCTCCCGGCCACGGTGTTGTGGATCGACGGGGTCCCGGAGGCACACGAGGGCACGGCCGTCGCCGACGTCCCCGTCCCGGAGGAGTCCGCGCGGTTCGAGGCCGAGGTCGACGAGGACGACCCCTGCTGGTACTTCTTCACGAGCGGTTCGACCGGCACCCCGAAGGCCGCGACGTTCACGCACCGGCACCTCGGTGCTGTGCTCATGAACCACTACTGCGATCTCTTCCCGGGCGAGGACCACACGGGCGCGTCCCTCGTCATCGCGCCGCTCTCGCACGGCGCGGGAATCCACATGTTCGCGCAGGTCTTCGCCGGGTGCCCGTCCGTCCTCTATCCCTCCGGCGGGTTCCGCGGGGAGAAGGCGTGGCCGCTCATCGATGCACACGGAGTGACGAACGCATTCACCGTGCCGACCATCCTCAACCGCCTCGTCGAGGGCTATCCGGCCGACCGGGGGCCGTCCGACCACACCCTGCGGAACGTCGTCTACGCCGGCGCGCCGATGCTCGCCCAGGACCAGGAACACGCACTCGAACGACTCGGGGAATGCCTCGTCCAGTACTTCGGACTCGCCGAGGTCACCGGTGCCATCACGGCGCTCCGACCGAGTGAGCACGGCACGGTCCCCGTCGACGACGCGGGGATCGGTACCTGCGGACGCGCCCGCACGGGCGTGCGCATCGGCATCCGGGAGACCGGTGACGACGGGATCGAACGCGAACTGCCTCCGGGGGTCTCCGGAGAGGTGTGCGTCGCCGGTCCGACCGTGTGCGCGGGGTACCTGAACAATGCGAAGGCGAACGCGGAGTCCTTCGCCCACGGCTGGTTCCACACCGGCGACGTCGGGTACCTCGATGAGCAGGGGTACCTCTTCCTCACCGGACGGAAGTCGGACATGTTCATCTCCGGCGGCTCGAACGTGTACCCGCGCGAGATCGAGGAAGCGCTGCTCCTCGACGAGGCCGTGGCCGCCGTCGCGGTCCTCGGCGTTCCGGACCCGAAATGGGGCGAGGCCGGCGTGGCGATCGTCGAACTGCGGGACCCGAGCGTGCTCGACGGAGTCACCGCAGGTGACGGGACTGCCGCACGAGAAGGCGCCATGGGCGACCCCGAGAACCCGCTCGCCCCCGAGTCCATCGACGTCGGCGTCGTCCTCCCCGAGGAGTCCGAGCGGCTCCGGGCCTTCGTCGCCTCGCGCCTCGCCGGGTACAAGGTTCCACGTGAAACGCGCTTCGTGAGATCGATGCCCGTCACCGCGTACGGCAAGATCGCGCGCAAGGAACTCAAGGCCGGCCTCCTCGCCCGTGCTGCATCGAACGGAGCCGGCTCATGAACCGCCTCGCCGGCCACGTCGTCATCGCTTTCGGCTGCGGCAGCCCCGACGGGAGCACGAACAACGGCCTCGCCGCCGCCCGCGCCTTCGCCCGCGAGGGCGCCTCGGTGTGCGTCGTCGACCGCGACGACACGGCCATCGGGCACACCCTCGCGGCGCTCGACGCCGCGCACACGACTCCGCCTCCGCGGCACCTCGGCGTCCGGGCGGACGTCACCGAGGACGGTGACGTCGCTGCGGCCGTGGAGCGGTGCCGGGAGGATCTCGGGGTGCCGAGCGTCCTCTACTACAACGTCGGCATCGTCGTGAACGGTGGGCCCGAGGAACTGCCGACCGAGTCCTTCCGCTTCGCGCTCGACGTGAATCTCACCGGGGCGTTCCGCGCCGTCAAGGAGGTCCTGCCGCTCATGCGAAAGGCCGGGCGCGGGTCGATCGTCACGGTGTCCTCGGCCGGCGGGCTGCGGTGGATGGGGTACGACTACCCCGCGTACGCCGCCTCGAAGGCGGGGCTGCTGGAACTCACGAACTCGGTGGGGCTCGCCCATGCCCACGAGGGCATCCGTGCGAACTCGATCGCCCCCGGTCTCATCGAGACCCCCTTGTTGCGCACCTCGATCGCCGGACACCACGGCTCCGTCGAGGACATGCTGCGGGCGCGCCACGCCGCCTCACCCACCGGGCGGATGGGCACCCCCGAGGACGTCGCGGAGGCCGCCGTGTTCCTCGCGAGCGACGAATCCCGCTACATCAACGCCACCGTGCTGCCGGTCGACGGAGGGCTCACCCACGCCTCCCCGTCCCCGGCGGCACCCCCTTCGGCCCACGCGCCGGAATCCACCGACCGACCGGCTCACAAGGCCTGACCGCTTCCCTCACCCCTCTCTCAAGGAGATGCACTCATGACCACCGTGCGACAACGTCGTCGCCGGGTCCGGACCCTGTTCGCCGCCGCTCTCGCGCTCACACTCGGGGTGCTCGCGGGATGCGGCACGAACTTCGGCACGACCGCAGACGGGCTCCAGCGCTACCGCTGGAAGATGACCGTGACCGTCGGTACCACCTCGACCTGGTACCTCGCCGCCGAGAAGTTCGGTGAGGACCTCGCTCGGGAGACCGACGGCCGCATCACCCTCCAGGTGTTCGCGAGCGAACGGCTCACGGCGGGCGAACCGACCGCGGGCGTGGAGCAGCTCATGGACGGCGGCAAGGACTTCAGCTACAACTCGCCGATCATCTACGCCGGTGTGAACCCCGTGTACGGTGCCGCCGCCGCGCCGTTCCGCTTCGACTCCGTCGAGGACGGGTACGCCGCGATGCAGGGTGCCGGCGGTGAGGCGTACCGACAGCAGCTCGCGGAGGACGGGGTCGAACTCCTCGGCTGGGGCGAATCCGGGATGCGGCAGCTCACGAATTCCCATCGCGCCATCCATGCGCCCGCGGACATGCACGGACTCAAATTCCGGATCCCCGGCTTCGGGCTCTACACGGACTTCTACCGCTCGCTCGGGTCGAACCCCGTCGGGATGCCGTTCTCCGAGGTGTACACCGCGCTCCAACAGGGAGCGATCGACGGCCAGGAGAACCCGCTCGACGTCATCTACTCGTCCTCCCTCGAGGAGGTGCAGCCCTACCTCACGCTCTGGGACTACTCCTACGATCCGCTCGTGTTCGGCATGAACAAGGACCTCTTCGACTCGCTCAGCGAGGACGACCGGGAGCTCGTGAAGCGCCTCGCCGCGGACGCGAACGAGTTCCAGGTGCAGCAGAACCGGGAGCTCGAGGCGCAGGAACTCGAGGAACTCGAGGCCGCGGGCATGCAGGTGAACGAGATGACGGACGCGGAGAAAAAGGAGTTCAAGGCCGAACTCGCCCCTCTCTACGAGACGTACCGCGAGGTGTGGGGACCCACCCTCTCGGCGGAGTTCATTCCGGAGGGGTACTGATATGCGCATCCTCAGATTCGTCGAGGACTGGACCGTCGTCCTCTCGTTCCTCGCCATCGTCGTCATCACCTTCGTCAACGTGCTGTCCCGGTTCGTGTTCCGGGCGTCGCTGTCGTTCACGGAGGAACTCACGATCAACCTGCTCGTCGTCCTCACGATGTCCGGTGCCGTCGTCGCCCTCCGCACCGGCACCCACCTCGGCTTCGATCTGCTCCTCGAGAAGTCGCGCGGCAAGCTGCACACCGTCATGGTGCTCGCGTCCGGGCTCGTCGTCGTGCTGTTCCTCCTCGTCCTCCTCGTCTTCGGCGGAGAGATGCTCCTCGCCCAGGCGGAGCGCGGGCGTGCGACGCCCTCGCTCGGGATCCCGCAGTGGTTGTTCACCATGGCCATCCCGCTCACCGGGCTCTTCGGGATCATTCACGCCGTCGAAGCGGTCGTGACCTCCCTGCGCGGGGCCGGCTCCCGGCAGGACACCCACGTCCCCGCCGAGGTGCCCGGCGCCCTCGCGGACGAGGACCCTCTCACCGTCGGCGGCACGGGCCCCGCGGGCGGATCCACCACCTCGATAGGCGGTTCCACCGGCTCCGACGGCGGAACCTCTCGGAAGGGAGGTGAGGGGAAGTGATCGAGCTCCTCCTCTTCGGTTCCTTCTTCGTCTTCCTGCTCCTCGGGGTGCCGGTGGCGTTCTCGCTCGGCGCCTCGGCGGTCGTCGTGCTCCTCACGACCGACGGGCTCCAGGTGCTCGACGTCGTCCCCGGGGTCATGTTCCCGTCGCTGTCCTCCGGCACCCTCCTCGCGATCCCGTTCTTCGTGCTCGCAGGTGCGGTCATGCAGCACACGGGGATCTCGCAGCGGCTCGTCGACCTCGCATACATGCTGTTCGGCCGGTTCTCCTTCGGCCTCGCGGCGGTGACGATCGTCGCGGCGTTCTTCTTCTCCGCGATCTCCGGGTCGGGCCCTGCGACGGTCGCCGCGATCGGTGCGATCCTCATCCCGGCGCTCGTGCGGAACGGGTACAAGCGCGAGCACGCGACCTCGCTCGTCGCCGCCTCCGGATCGATGGGCATCGTCGTGCCGCCGTCGATCGCGTTCATCATCTTCGCGGTCGTCGCGGCGGAATATCAGCGGGTGTCGATCTCCCGGCTCTTCATCGCCGGCATCGTCCCGGGTGTTCTCATGGCCGTCGCCTTCTTCGTCGCGGCGATGATGGTGCCGCGCGTGCGGCAGGTCGCGGTGGCGACGGTGCGGGGACGCGCACAGTCGGAGGGAACTCCGAGCATCCTCGACGACGAGCACCGGGCGAGTGCGAAGGACATCGGCCTCGCGTTCGTGCGGGCGATCCCCGGACTGCTCATCCCCGTCATCATCATGGGCGGGATCTACGGCGGGATCTTCACCCCGACGGAGGCCGGTGCGGTCGCGAGCGTCTACGCACTCGTCGTCGGACTTCTCGTGTACCGCGACCTGCCGCTCAAGCGGTTGCCGGCCGTGATGCTCGAGGCCGGGGTGTCGACCGCGACGATCATGTTCATCGTCGGCCTCGCGAGCCTCTTCTCCTACGTCATCACCGTCGAGGGCGTGGCCTCCCGGGTGTCCGAGGCGGTCCTCTCCGTCACCGACAACCGGGTGATCGTCCTCCTCATCGCGGTGGTGATCCTCCTCGTCGTCGGCGCGTTCGTCGATGCGGTGAGTGCCTTCTACCTGTTCGTTCCGATCCTCGTTCCCGTGCTCCTCGCCGTCGGCGTCGACATCACGACGATCGGCGTGTTCATGACGGTGGCCCTCGCGATCGGACTGTTCACCCCACCCGTGGGTCTCAACCTGTTCGTCGCGACGGGGATCTCCGGAGCCCGCCTCTCGGAGACCATCCGCGGTGTCGTGCCGTTCCTCCTCGCCGCGATCGTCGTGCTCCTGCTCATCACGTTCGTCCCGGCGCTCTCGAACGGACTGCCGGACCTCCTCGGCGTGCAGTAGCGCCGGCCTCCCGCCCCGTCTCTCCTCCCGTCGAAAGGACTCTCCTCATGACCACCGGCACCGCTCCGGCCACCGCCCAGAATCCGGCCACCGCCACCGCCGAGGCGCCCCACCGCGGCAAGGTCGCTCTCGTCACCGGGGCCGCCCGGGGGATCGGGCTCGCCTGTGCGCGCCTGCTCGCCGGCGGTGGCGCCTCGGTCGCGATCGTCGATCTCTCCGGTGCCACCGACACCGCCGAGGCGCTCGCCGCCGAGTTCTCCGGACGCCCCGAGATGCCGGGCTCGGGGGCCGGCGCCTCGGGCCCGGATGGGTCGGCCTCGGCACCCCGGTTCCTCGGGTTCGACCTCGACGTGCGGGACACCGCTGCGGTGACGGCGGCGGTCGACCGGGTCGTCGCCGAGCTCGGGTCGCTCGACATCCTCGTGAATAATGCGGGGACGGCCGCCCGGGTGGGGCTCGAGGACATGACGGCGGAGCTGTGGGAACGGGACCTGTCGACGAACCTCGGCGGGACCTTCGCGTTCACGAAGGCGGCGATCCACCCGCACATGGCCCGGCAGCGGTCGGGCAGCATCATCAACATCTCGTCGATCTCCGGGATCAACGGGGGAGCGGTGTCGAACGGGGAGGCGGGCGCGCGTTCCGGGCCGGCCTACGCGGCGTCGAAGGGCGGCATCATCGCGCTCACGAAGTGGGTCGCGAAGGAGGTCGGGCACCTCGGGATCCGCTGCAACTCGGTGGCACCCGGGCCCGTCGAGTCGGCCCTCACCGTCGGTCAGGACTACGACCTCTCGGGCCAGGCGATCGGCCGGATGGGAGTGCCCGAGGACATCGCCTCGGCGGTCGTGTGGTTGGCGTCCGACGGCGCGGGGTTCGTCACCGGGCAGGTGATCCGCGTCGACGGCGGCGCGGTCATGGCGTGAGTGGGGACGGTGTGACCGGGCACGGTGTGACCGGGAACGGCCCGAAGGAGGAGAGCGCGTGATCGAGCTGCCGGTGCATCCGGGGCCGGTGGCCACGGAGCGGGTGACGAGCGTCGAGGGGAGCTATGTGCGCATGCGCACCCGGCTGACCTCGGCGGATGCCTCAGGAACGGGCACGCCGGTGTCCGTCATGGACGCGCTCACGCAGGCCGTGCGGGCCGCGGGCTCGGACTACGGTTTCGTCGAGATCGGGACCGGTCCGCTCGCCCGCGTCGAGTACTGCTATCCCGCGTACGGCGACGAGACCCACCCGATGCTCTACTCGGCGACACACGTGAGTGAGCACGCCACGGCGCTGTTCGGCGCGGCGACCGTGGGGGAGCGGGTGGTGCCCGATGGTGCGGCTCCCGAGGCGCGTGAGCGCTGGTCCCACATCCACCTCATGTGGGCTGACGCCGACGGGTCCGTTCGGGGCGGGCATCTGTGGCCGGAGACCGTCGTCGACGGCGACGGTCCGGAGGCCCTCGTGTACGCGGTGCACGGGTTCTCGCTCGTGAATGCGCGCGATCCGGAGACGCAGCTGCCGGTCTTCGGCGGGCACACGGAGCCCGGGCCGCAGGCCGGTGACGGCCGGATCCTGTTCGCGCGGGTCGCGCCGAACATCGAACTCGCCGAGGCGATCGTCGAGGTGTGCCGGCGCCACGGCGTCCGGCGGGCGCGGCCGGTGGCGGGGACCGGATCCTTCGTCGGGGTGACGCTCGCGGACCGGACGACGGGCGAGACGATCGAGATCCCCGGGCCTGCGCTCGAGGTCATGCGCCTGAGCGGCACGATCGACCTCGACGGGCCTGCCGACGCGCAGGTCGTCCTCGAGATGAGTGCGGTCGACGGGCGAGGCGCCGTGCACTCCGGCCGCCTCGCACAGGCCGGCAACCCCGTCGGAGCGACGTTCGACCTCGCGTTGGTGGTGGAGTGACGCGGGACGACCTGCAACGTCCGACTGACCTGCAGCGTGACCTGTTTCACCATGCGGATGGAAATGCCTGGTATGTGAGAGGTCGGCAGGATGGGGTCATGGCAGAGTCGCCCGGTATTTCTTCGCACACCTCGGAACTCGAACTCGGCCTCGACACGGGGCTCTTCACCGAGGCGTCCTCGCGCCGTGCGCCCAACGGCACCCAGTCGCTCACTCGGACTCTCGCCATCCTGCGTGCGCTCGCTGAATCGGCCATGTCCGGCCGGCCCTATCTCACGCTCGGAGCACTCGCCCGCACCGTGGGACTCGCGAAGTCGACGGTCCACCGCCTCCTCGCCGGACTTCACGCGCACGGACTCGTCGCGCGGGACGACCACGGCGGGTACGCGATCGGTTCGGCGTTCATCGGGCTCGGGCGGATCGCGGAAGAGGTGCATGCGGTACCGCCGGCAGGTGCCCGCGCTGCCGGCTCCCACACCGAGCGCGACGAGTACTCCACCGAACGCGCCGCCCTCGCCTCCTGGCACACGAGCTGAGGCAACCCTTCTCCGAACGGCTTCAAGGCTCCTTGTAGAGTCAGACGGTGCATTCCACAGCAGACATGAGCCCCACGACACCCGTCTCCCGGCACGTCCCGCAGCCGAAGCCACACCCGTTCCTCGCCTTCCTCCTCGGAATGGTGAACGTCCTCAGCTGGACCGCGTTCGTCCTGTTCTGGCCGTTCATGATTCTTCACCTACGTCGGTGGAGCTTTCGTCGGGTGGCGCCAGGTCGAACCGCCCACCGATTCGCAGGTACTCACCAAGCAGACTCTGTTCACTTCTGCGGGGACATTCGTCGTGGCCTGGGCCTTCTGGGGAGTGGCGGCCCTGCGTCGTTTCTCCCTGCCCTGGATGAGCGTCGTCCTGTTCCTCACCACCGCGGCGACGGTACTCGCCTTCCTCGGACGCTGACGTCGGGAGCTGAGGGGCGGTGACCGAGCGGCGGCAACGCCGGACACACGAAAACCCGGAGAACGCACCTCCCGGGAGGTGCGTTCTCCGGATTCTCGTGTGGGTACAGTCAGCACCTCAGTACAGCGCCGCCATCCGCTCGGCCGACTTGAGCCCCGTCCCGGTGAGGATGAGCACCGTCGTCTGCTCCGGCGTGATGACACCCGCCTCCTGGAACCGGGTGAGCGCCGCGGCCCCCACCGCGCTCGTCGGCTCCGCGTAGAGCCCCCGGCGCACGAGGTCCCGGGTCGCCGAGGCGATCTCCTCCTCCGACACCGCCACGGCTCCTCCGCCGGACCGGTGGACCGCCTCCACCGTCTCCGGCAGGCGGACGGGGCTCGCGATCGAGGACCCCTCCGCCATCGACGGGGTGCGTGCGGGCAGGCCGTCGGCACCGCGCGCCTCGGTCCGGGCCGCGAGCGCCTCGAGCGGGTCGAGGCCGTTCACGGTGTCCGCGATCGGCGCGAAGTGCTCGGGCTGGCCGAGGAACAGGCGGGGTCGCTTCTCGATGAGTCCGGCCGCGAGGAGTTCGGTGAACGCGACGTCGCACCCGAGCACATTGCTGCCGCCCCCTGCGACGACGACGACGTTGTCCGGGGCGGTGAACCCGAGCGACTCCCACATCTCGTACGCGATCGTCTTCGTGCCCTCGAGGAACATCGGGTGCCACGCGTGGCTCGCGTAGGGGATCTCCGCCGACTGCCGGATCGCCTCCGCGGACACCTCGTCACGGGTGCCGCCGACGAGTTCGATCTCCGCGCCGAACGCCTTCACCATGAGGACCTTCGCCTCCGAGGTGGCGGCGGGCACGAGGATCTTCGCGTCGAGGCCGGCGGCCGCGGCGTAGGCCGCGACGGAGGACCCGCCGTTGCCGGAGCTGTCCTCGAGGACCCGGCGGGCGCCTCGGGAACGGAGGTGGGAGACCATGACGGCGACACCGCGGTCCTTGAAGCTCGAGGTGGGGTTGAACCACTCGAGCTTCGCGTGGACGCGTGCGCCGTTCCACTCGAGCGGCACCATCGGGGTGCACCCCTCGCCGAGCGAGGTGCGGAACGCGGGATCGACGGGGATCGCTGCGCCGTACCGCCACAGCGAGCGTTCCGCCGGGTCGATCGTGTCCGGCGTGGGCGCGGGGACGGGGCCGACGAGCAGCGGGCTGCCGTCGGCCCCACGCCACCGGTCGTCGTCGAGGGCGTAGCGGGTGCCGGCCCGGTCGACGGTGTACAGGGAACCGAGATCGGGGAAGAGGGAGGCGCTCATGCACCCGACACTAGCGCGACGGGCTCACCGCGGGGCGAAGGGCCCGGCCCACCGATCGGCTCGGCCCACCGATCGGCTCGGCCCACGGCGCCGAGCGCGCGCAGGACGAGGATGAGGAGCATCGCCCCGAAGAGGATGCCGCCGCCCACGACGAGGAGCACGCGCAGCCACACCCTCGGCAGGTACAGCCGGTGGAGGAGGGTGTACCGGAAGACGATGTCCTCGATGAGCGCCATGACGAGCGGGCCGAGCGTCGCGTACACCGCGACCGCGAGCAGCGCACCGCTCGCCGTCACGGGGTCGATCGTCGCCTCCGCGGCGGCGCCCCCGGCCGAGGCGCCCCCGGCGCTCGCCGCATCGGCCGCCGAGTACGCCCAGGGGTTCACCGACTGGACGAGGGAGATCACGACCTGGAGGACGATCGCGCCGCCGACGACGAGAAGGAGGAGTCGTCCCCAGGAGCCGCGGAGCCTGCGCCAGTGTTCGGCGAGCATCCGGCGGTAGAGGACGACGAGGGCGACGAAGAAGGCGATCCGGAGCGTCGTGTCCGCGAGAACGGTCGGGACGAGTCCGATCGAGAGCTTCTCGAACGCGTAGCCGAGGAGCAGGAGCGCCGGGACGAATCAGACGACGAGCGTCTCCCGCCACGTCCACTCGATGCGGGTGGGGAACTCCTCGGCGTGCATCTTCGTGAACATCAGAAGGAGTATTCCTCGCTGGGGAATGCGCGTGTCCGCACATCGGACGCGTATTGCGCTGCGGCGGCCCGGAGGTCCTCGCCGATCTGCGCGTACACCTTGACGAACTTCGGCTTGCGGCCCGGCGTCATCCCCGCCATGTCCTGCCACACGAGGACCTGTGCATCCGTGCCGACCCCCGCGCCGATCCCGACCGTGGGGATCTCGAGTTCGGCGGTGACCTCGGTCGCGACCGCGGCGGGCACCATCTCGAGGACGACGGAGAAGGCCCCGGCGGCCTGGACGGCCTGTGCGTCGGCGCGCAGCTGTGCGGCGGCGTCGTCGCCACGGCCCTGCACCCGGAACCCGCCGAGGGCGTTGAGGTGCTGTGGGGTGAACCCGATGTGGCCCATGACGGGGACGCCGGCGTCGACGATCGCCCGGATCGTCTCCGCCCGCGCGGTGCCGCCCTCGAGCTTGACCGCGTGCGCTCCGGCCTCCTTGACGAACCGGATCGCGGTCGCGACGGCCTGCGCGGTCGACACCTCGTAGGACCCGAAGGGGAGGTCCGCGATGACGAGCGCGTGCGGGGCACCGCGGACGACCCCACGCACGAGCGGCAGGAGTTCGTCGACCGTCACCGGAGCGGTCGAGTCGAGGCCGTACACCGTGTTCGCAGCCGAGTCGCCGACGAGGAGCACGGGGATCCCGGCATCCTCGAACGCGGCGGCCGAGGAGTAGTCGTATGCGGTGAGCATCGCCCACGGCGTCCCCTCGGCCTTCCACTGCGCGAGGTGGTGGATCCGGGTCACCCGGCGCTTCGCGGGGGTGGCCTGAGTGGTACCGGCGGACTGCGGGGTGGACGGTCCGGACGGCGTTGCAGAGGTCGGGGCGGCGCTTGCGGCAGCGTCGTTGCTGGGATGGAAGCTCATGCCCCCACTCTATTGCGCACTCCGGCGCGAAACGCCGGGTGTTCGTGGTGCGGACATCACATGCCCCACGCCGAGGCGCCCCGACCTTCGCAGGTCGCGGCGATTCGCCGCGGGCCTCAAGACGGGCGACGGAATGTGGGCGATCCGACGCGGCCCAGCCCGGCGCGGGGCCGTTCCCGAGTGGTTGAATCGGCCCATGACCCTCTCCCTTCGTGAAGCCACCCCGACCGATGTTCCCGCGATCCTCTCGCTCGTCCACGGACTCGCCGTGTACGAGAAGGAACCCGATGCAGTCGACGTGGACGAGAACGACTATCGGCAGTATCTGTTCCCCGACGACGGCGAACCGACCGCTCATTGCTTCGTCGCGGAGAAGGACGGCGAGGTCATCGGGATCGCCATCTGGTACGTGACGTTCTCGACGTGGACCGGTCCCGGGATCTGGCTCGAGGACCTCTTCGTCCTCGAGGAGCACCGAGGCGGTGGCGCCGGGAAGGCACTGCTCACGCGCCTCGCTCAGGAGGTCGTCCGACGGGGATGGAAGCGTCTCGAATGGAGCGTGCTGCGGTGGAACGCACCGTCGATCGCCTTCTACGAGCACATCGGCGCCACCGCCCAGAGCGAATGGATGACGTATCGCCTCCACGGCGAAGCGCTCGGCACCCTCGCCGAGGGCTGAGCGCCGGGGCGGGACGAACAGTCCTCACCGGGCCGCAGAACGCCCGAGGCGCCCCGACATGCGCAGGTCGCGGCGCCTCGGCGGTGGTGCGGCTCAGAGTGCGGCGGCGGCCGCGTCGAACACCGGCTTCATGCGCAGGAGGCCCTCCTCGATGCGCGCGGGCGCGTTCGAGACGAAGGAGAAGCGGATGGTCGCGGGGTCCGGGTTCTCGACGAAGAACGTCGACCCGGGGACGTACACGGTGCCGCGGGGGCCGATCTCCTCGACGAGAGCGGTCGCGTCGAAGCCGTCCGGGAGCTTCGCCCACAGGAACATGCCGCCGTCGGGACGGGTGATCGAGGTGCCCTCCGGCAGGACGGTCGGCAGCACCTCGAGCATGGTGTCGCGGCGCTGCCGGTACGCGTCCTTCACCGCGAGAAGCTTCTCCGGGATGCTGTTGTGCTCGATGTAGTGCGCGGCCGCCATCTGGTCGATCGTCGAGGTCTGCAGGGAGGTCGCCTGCTTCGCGGTCGCGAGGCGTTCGAGGATCCACTCGGGGCCACGGATCCAGCCGATGCGCAGACCCGGGGCGAGGACCTTCGAGAGGGTACCGAGGAGGAGCGACTTGTCCTGGATGCGGGGGTCGGTGGAGATCGCCGGCACCGGTTCGCCCTCGTACCGCAGCTCCGAGTACGGGTCGTCCTCGATGAGCCAGATGCTGTGGCGGGCGATGACGTCGGCGATCGCGGTCCGACGTTCGGCGGGCATCGTGCTGCCGGTGGGGTTCTGGAACGTCGGGATCGTGTAGAGCGCCTTCGGGGAGTGTTCGAGGATCTTCGCCTCGAGGTCCTCCGGGAGGATGCCGAACTCGTCGGACTCGACACCGCGGCACACCGCGCCCTGCAGCTTGAAGGCACCGAGCGCGGACATGAAGGTGGGGTTCTCCGCGAGGACGACGTCGCCGGGGTTGATGAGCGTCTGACCGCACAGGCCCAGGCCCTGCTGCGAGCCGGAGGTGATGAGCAACTGATCGGGGCTCGTGGCGCACGAGGACTCCGAGAGGCGTTTCGCGGCGGCCTCCTTCATCTCCGGTTCGCCCTCGACGGAACCGTAGTTGAGCGCGCGGCCGCCGATGGTGTCGATGACGTGCGCATAGGACTGGGCGATGCCGACGGTGTCGAAGAGCTCGTTCGCCGGGGTGCCGCCGGCGAAGGAGATGACGTCGGGTCCGGCCGCGAGCTTGAAGATGTTCCGGATCGCGCTGCCGGTGGCGCCGGCGACGTGGCGGTTGAGCTCACGGGGTGCGCCGGGGTGCGCGGTGTCCGAACCCGTGGTCGCGCCGGGGACGGAATCGGCGGGGGCCGGGGTGCTGGGGGTGGCGGGCGCCTCGGGTTCGGCGGGGACCTGGACCTCGGTGGGGGCGTGGGAACCGGCGGGCATCCGGGACTCTGTGGGAACCTGGGTGGAGGGGGAGAGTGTCATGCTTCCAAATCTACGCCGCGCGATGTTTCGTTCGCGTGCACAGCTGTTTCGCACCGCTTCCCCGTGATTTCCTCCGCCTGTCCTCCACCCGTCACCGCGCGTCCACCGAACGGTCCTAGCCTCGCCGTCATGACGACGACACATGCATTCTCTCCGATCGTGAAGGTCGCGCACCGCGGCGCGAGCTTCGAGGCACCGGAGAACACCCGCACGGCGTTCCGGCGGGCCATCGAGCAGGGCGCGGACCTCATCGAGACCGACGTGCACCGGACGGCCGACGGTGTGCTCGTCCTCGTCCACGACGACACTCTCGAACGCACGACGAACGTCCGGGAGGTGTTCCCCGGCCGTACCTCCTACGCCGTCGCGGACTTCACCTGGGACGAACTGCAGCAGCTCGACGCCGGCTCCTGGAAGGGCACGGAGTTCGCGGGCGAGCGCATCCCGTCGCTCGCCCAGTTCCTCGACCTGCTCCAGGGGTGCCGCACCGGGCTCCTCCTCGAGGTGAAGGACCCGACCCTCTACCCGGGGATGGCCGCGGACCTCGTCGCCGTGCTCGAGGCCTCCGAACAGTTCGTCGAACCGGCCCTCGTGAGCGGCAAGCTCATCGTGCAGTCCTTCCACTGGGACTTCGTCCGCGAGTTCCACGCACTCATGCCCGCCGTACCCGTCGGTTACCTCGCGCTTCCCGAGTGGGAACCGCACGCGGAGGACGCGGCCTGGCTCGCCACGTACAACCCGTACTACAGGGCGGCCTCGCCCGAACTCATGGAACGGGTGCACGAGCTCGGGATGCGCTCGTTCCCGTGGACGGTCAACGAACCGGAGGAGATGCACGCGGTCCTCGACGCCGGAGCCGACGGCATCATCACCGACAAGCCGCTCGTGCTCGAGCAGGTCGTCCGCGAACGCGAGGCGCGGGCCGCCGGTGCAGCCGGTGCCGGTGTCCCCGGCGCGGCCGTCGCCTGACCCGGCATTCGCCCGTGGTGTGTCGGTCTCTTCCGCTCGCGCCGGGACGGGCCTAGCCTCGAGGGCATGAGCAACGACGCCATGGAACCCACCCGCCCCATGTCCGCCCCCGAGGGATGGAACGCGGTCGGCCACAAGCTCCGCGTCCGTTTTGCGAGCCCGTCCTACACCGCAGGCGCCGCCTTCACCGCGGCGATCGCGGCGGTGGCGGACGAACTCGACCACCATCCCGACATCACCCTCCGCTACGGGGACGTCACGGTCCTCACCCACAGCCACGACGTCGGTGGCATCACCGACCGCGATCAGCGCCTCGCCTCCCGGATCACGGCGCTCGCCCGCGAGCACGGCATGACCGCCCTGCCCGAGGTGCCGCAGCAGCTCACGATCGCGATCGACACTCCCGACTTCCGCACCATCGCTCCGTTCTGGCAGGCGGCGTACGGCCTCCCTCCCCGGGACTTCGGGGAGGCGGACTGGGAGTCCGCGGACATCGTCCCACCGCACGACGACCTGCCCGTCATCTGGTTCCAGGAATCACCCCTCCACGCGGGGCGGAACCGGTTCCACCTCGACATCCACCTGCCGTTCGCGGACATCCCGGCGCGCCTCGAGTCGGCGACGGCGGCCGGCGGCACTCTCGTCACCGACGAGTTCGCGCCGGAGTGGTGGGTCCTCGCCGACGCCGAGGGCAACGAGATCTGCCTCTGCCACGGCGATCCGGGTTCCGCCTGAATCGCCGCTGCGCCGAATCGGCGTTCTGTCTGAATCGGCACTGCGCGGCCCGGGAACACGGTGGCCCCGGAACACGGCCGAGGGACCGGCTCTCGGCGTGCCCGGAGCCGGTCCCTCGGTTCGTTACCGGTCCCTCGGGACGGCGCGCCGTCAGGCGACGGTGGCGTCGACCGTGACCTCGATGTTGCCGCGGGTGGCGTTCGAGTAGGGGCACACCTGATGGGCCTCGGCGACGAGTGCGTCCGCGGTCTCCTGGTCGATGCCCGCGAACTCCGTGTGGAGGGCGACGGAGAGGGCGAATCCGCCGGCGTCGTTCGGGAAGATGCTCACCTCGGCGACGACGGCCGAGTCGGTGAAGCTCACGTTCTTCGACTTCGCAACGGACTTGAGGGCGGAGTGGAAGCAGGCGGAGTAGCCGGCGGCGAACAGCTGCTCGGGGTTCGTGCCGCCGCCTCCACCGCCCATCTCCTGCGGGACCGCGAGGGTGAGGTCGAGGATGCCGTCGTTGGTTTCGACGCGGCCTCCGGCGCGGCCCTCGCCGGTCGAGGTGGCTACTGCGGTGTACGTGGTGTCTGCCATGGGGTGTCCTCCTGAAACGTGGTGGTTCCGGACGGTGCACCTCCGACCCTAGGGGCGCAGCGGCCGGGCCGGAACGGGCCCGCGGCGGGTTCGGACCGGACTCCCAGAAACGCCCGAGGCGCGAGTTCCCGACGTAGTGGCGAGTTCCTTTCGCTCGACGCGATTGGTGCAAGGAACTCGCCATCACGCAAGGAACCCGCGGCAGCGGTGGCCCGGCGGCGCCTCAGCGGAGCCCGGCGGTCTCCTGGAGCGCATCGACCTCGGAACGGCCGATCTGCTCGGGGTGCCTGCGCAGCTGGGAGTTCCAGTAGCCGAAGCCGAAGTAGATCGCGACGCCGATGACGAGCCAAACCGCGAACCGCAGCCAGGTCTCCACGTCGAGCTGCATCATGAGCCACAGGCACAGGGCCGCGCTCACGTAACGGAGGGCGTTCCCGAAGGGCACCGTGAAGCCGCCTTCGGTGATGCCGGCCCGCGCACGCTGGCGGCGCAGGAACGGAACTCCGAGGCTCACGAGCACGAACGCGGAGAGCGTGCCGATGTTCACCATGTTCCCGAGGATGTCGACGGGGAAGAAGCACGTGACGACGATGAGGACGATCGTGATGAGCGCGGTGAGCCACGCCGGGGTCGTGCCGTTCACCTGGAACGCGGTGATGATCGTCGCCGAGGCGCCGTTGTCCGGGGTGGCGGCGCGCAGTTCCTCCGGGGTCGCCATGCCGAAGAGGGTGAATCCGACGACGATGATGACGAGGACGATGCCGACCTTCACGTACGTGAGGACGCCGGTGAACCGTGCGGAGAGCTTGGACCCGGACGCGAGGACGATCGCGAGGACGACGAAGAGCGCTGCGGTGCCCCAGTCGAAGACCACCCCACCGATCGACACGGTGTTGTGGATCCCGGTCGCCTGTCCGGTCGCATCCGTCCCGCCGAGCCCCACGAGGGCGAGGAACCGGTCGAAGTACAGTCCCCACGCCTTCGCGACGACCGCGGCGGCGAAGAACATCTCGAGGATGAGGTCCCAGCCGATGATCCACGCGATGAACGTGGAGGGACGCTACTCCCGGCACTGTGCCCGTCCCAAGTCTCCTTGTCGGAAATGAGACGCTTTCCGGGACGCTCCGTTCTGCCGTGCGCGGATTCCTTCGGAAGCCGGAACTTCTGTGTCGCGCACCTCACACTCCGGGGTGAACCGCAGTAGAGTGCCGGTATGGACGTTCACGACCCGGCGCTCCTCGGTGCGCTCCAGTTCTCCTTCGCGACGGAGCTCGCGCGCACCGACCCCGCCGCGCCCGTGCCCGGGCTCGACTGGTCGGTCCGCGACCTCGCCGCCCACCTCTCCGGCGTCCACCACTGGGCGACCGGCCGGGTGCTCGGCGAACCCGGCAACCGTGACGCACACCTGCCGGTGCCCGACCCCGAACTCGCGGATCACTACGCGGCCCGCGCCCGGTACCTCCGCGAGGCGCTCGCGTCCACCGATCCGTCCGCGCAGGTCATCACCCTCATCGGCCCGGGCCCGGCCGCCTTCTGGCAGCGCCGTCAGGTCCACGAGACCCTCGTCCACCTCGTCGACCTCACCGCGGCCGGCCGCGCCGGGGCCCCGCTCGACGAGGTCGACGCCGCGCTGCCGAGCGCAGGCGATCCCGAGGAGGTTCCGCGCGGCACGTGCGTGGCGCCTCGGGTGTGGGCCGCCGGCGTGGACGAGGTCCTCACGGTGTTCCTGCCCCGTCAGGTCCGCAAGGGCCGCTGCCCGGACCTCGGCGCCGCGGTGCGGCTCGAGGCCACGGACACCGGCGACGTGTGGACGCTCGGCCCGCAGATGACGCCGCCCGTCGGGGCGGACGGGAAGGACGCCGCCACCGCCGAGGCGC
>NZ_BAAANO010000015.1:125741-132737 GCF_039529845.1 Brevibacterium samyangense
GAACCCGTCGCCTCGGTCACCGGTGCGGCGCGGGACCTCGCGCTGCTCCTGTGGAAACGGACGCCGCTCGACGGCGGACCGTACCGCCTCGACGGGGACCGGGCGGCGATCCGGGAGGTCCTGTCCCTCCCGCTGGCGCCCTGAGTCGGGCCTCCTTCCGGTCCCCGGGGCGCCGTGCGGTTCTAGGATGGCGCGCATGACCTCCCCCGATACGAACCCCCTCCTCGTCCCCTCCCCGGTGCCCTACGGCGTCCCGGACTGGACCCACATCCGCCCCGAGCACTACCTGCCGGCCTTCCGGGAGGCCTTCGCCCGGCACCGCGCGGAGGTCGACGCGATCACCGCACAGCCGGACACGCCGACCTTCGGGAACACGATCGAGGCGCTCGAGAAGGCGGGTGCGCTCCTCACCACCTGCGCCCACGCCTTCTACACCGTGACCTCGGCGCACGCGACCGCGGAGATCGACGCGATCCAGGCCGAACTCGCTCCGCTCATGGCCGCCCACGAAACCGCGATCGCCCTCGACGGTGCGCTCTTCGCCCGCGTGTCCGCGGTGCACGCGCAGCTCGATGCGCTCGATCTCACGGCGGAGCAGCGGTACCTCGTGCAGCGGCGATTCACGGAGATGTCCCTGGCCGGAGCCGGACTCGACGCGGAGGCGAAGACCCGCCTCGCTGCCCTCGAGGAACGTCTCTCGACCCTGTCGACGCAGTTCCAGAAGAATCTCCAGGAGGACACGAACGCACTCGCGGTCGTGTTCGACACGGCGGAGGAACTCGACGGGCTCACCGAGGGCGAACTCTCGGCAGCGGCGCAGGCCGCACGCGAGCGGGGCCTCGACGGGAAGTACGTCGTCACCCTCACCCTCTTCACCGGCCACCCGTACCTCTCCGTCCTCACGCGACGGGAGTCGCGGGCACGCCTCCTGGAGGCCTCCCGGGCGCGCGGCAGCCGGCCCGGCGAGCACGACAACCGGCCCGTGGTCCTCGAGATCGTCCGCCTCCGTGCCGAACGCGCTCGCCTCCTCCGGTACGACAGCCACGCCGCCGCGACCCTCGCGGACGTCACCGCCGGCACCCCCGAAGCCGTCGAGGAACGCCTGTGGATGCTCGCGGTGCCCGCCGCCCGCAACGCGCGGGCGGAGAAGGAGAAGCTGCAGCGGATCGTCGACGGGACCGAACGCGCGGCCGGTCGTGAGCCGTTCGCTCTCGAGGCGCACGACTGGGCGTTCTACACCGAGAAGGTGCGGCAGGCCGAGTACGCGATCGACACGACCGCGCTGCGCCCGTGGTTCGAGGCCGAACGCGTCCTCCACGACGGTGTCTTCTTCGCTGCGCACCGGCTGTACGGCGTGACGTTCCGCGAACGCGAGGACATCCCGGGCTACCACCCGGAGGTCCGCGCCTTCGAGGTGTTCGAGGAGGACGGCAGCCCGCTCGGCGTCTTCATGCTCGACCTCTACACGCGTGACACGAAGCGCGGCGGGGCGTGGATGAACCCGATCGTCGAACAGTCCGGGCTGCTTCGCACCGCACCCGTCGTCATCAACAACCTCAACGTCGTGAAGCCGGCGCCGGGGGAGCCGACGCTCCTCACCCTCGACAACGTGACGACGCTCTTCCACGAGTTCGGGCACGCCCTCCACGGTCTCTTCGCCCGCGTGCAGTACCCGCACTTCTCCGGGACCTCGGTGTTCCGGGACTTCGTCGAGTTCCCCAGCCAGGTGAACGAGATGTGGATCCTGTGGCCGGAGATCCTCGCGAACTACGCGATCCACCACGAGACCGGTGAACCGTTGCCGACGGAGATCGTCGAGAAGCTCCGGGCCTCCGAGGCCTTCAACGAGGGTTTCGCGACGAGCGAGTACCTCGCGGCCTCCTGGCTCGATCAGGCCTGGCACACCCTCACGGTGGAGGAGGCCGAGGCGGTCACCGATGTCGCGGCCTTCGAGGCCGAGGCGCTCGCCCGGATCGGCCTCGACGAACCCACCGTGCCCACCCGGTACTCGACGACGTACTTCCAGCACGTCTTCGCCGGCGGGTACTCGGCGGGGTACTACTCGTACATCTGGAGCGAGGTGCTCGACGCGGACACCGTCGAGTGGTTCCGGGAGAACGGCGGCCTCACCCGCGCAGGAGGCGACCGCTTCCGCAGCCGCCTCCTCCGAGTAGGCGGGTCGAAGGACCCGATGGACGCCTACCGCGACTTCCGCGGCAGGGACGCCCGGATCGAACCCCTGCTCGAGCGCCGGGGCCTCACCGGCTGAAGGGAGCAACGGCCGAGGGTCCGTGCGCACGCCGGGTCGGGAACGACCGGCGGTGACTACAGTTCCTCGCCGGCGATCCTCTTCTCGAGCCAGGACAGCGAGATCCCGGACAACCGGTCGCCCATCGGGGCGACGGTGAACCCGTGTTCGGCGTGCGGGACGGAGCGGATCGTCGTGTATCCGCCGCTGCGGTCGGCGATCTTCTCGTAGTCGCGCGCCTGAGCCGCGGGGACGAGGTGGTCCCGGTCGGCTGTGAGCAGCAGGGTGGGCGGAGCCCCGGGGGTCACGTGGGTCGTCGAAGTGGTGAAGGTGTAGTTGTCGGGCACCGACTGCGGGTCACCGTCGTGGTGGGCGCGGGTCCATGCGCGCACGTCCTCCCCGACGAAATCGGCATCGGAGTCCGCGAGGACGCTCGCGTCGAGGACGGGGAACTCGGCGACGACACCGGCGACGGTGGGCACGGCCCCGCACCCGTCGAAGGCCTCGCCCTTCTGGGCCCGGTTCGTCGCGTTGACGACGAGCCCGCCGCCGGTGGATTCGCCCATGAGCGCGATCGCGTCGGCGGAGCCGCCGAGCTGCGTCGCCCGCTCCGCGACGAACGCGAGCGCGCATTCGACCTGCCCGACCGCGTGGTTCCACGTCGCGCGGTCGCTGCTCGCGCGTTCGTACCCGACGTCGACGACGACCCAACCCTGCTCGGCGAACCATGCGAGCTGCGCGTTCGGATCCGTCGCGGACGGGGTCTCCCCCGAGGCGCCGGGTGTCGTGGAACCGAAGGGGACGATCTCCCCGCCGACGTGGACGAGGATCGGGGTGGGTGCCGGCGCGGTGCCGGACGCCTCGGCCTCCTCCTGCGCGGCGGCGGCGTCCTCCGGGCTCAGCACGTCCTGACCCGCGGGCATCCAGATCCCGAGGTGGAGGTCCGTGCCCTCGGAGGTGAAGAACGTCGCGGTGTGGTCGGGACCTCGGGCCTCGAGCGGCATCGCCCAGGGATTGACCGGGGCGTCGTTGTTCTGCGTGAAGGTGTACAGCTGCGCGGTGATCGCCCCGGTGCCGATGACGGCGAGCCCACTGAGCGCGACGATCATCCAGCGGCCGGCCGTGCGGAACCGGGCGAGGAGCACGAACCCGTAGGCAAGGAGGACGAGGCAGGCGAGGAGCGCCCAGCCGACGAATCCGATCGTCGTCGTGGCGAGGGTGCTCACATACGGGATTTCCGCGAACACGCCCACGAGGAGCACGACCGCCGCGAGCGCCGGGACGAGGCCGATGATCTCCACCCAGAACCACGGACGGCGTGGGCGGGAGGCCTCGGTTGTGGGGATCGTCATTCGGAGCCTCTCACCAGGAAATACCGATGTGACTCACATTACGGTCGGGTTCCCGCGGTGGCAAAGCCCTGCTCACCTCTCCGGTCCGCGCCGGGTCCGTACGCCGGCACTGCTGTGCGCCGGTTCCAACGGTTCGAACGGCTGCTCCCGGAGCACAGCGCTGGATCGGCACGGCTCAGGACCGACGCAGCGCGGCACGGCTCCGGACCGACGCAGCGCCGGATCGGCGGATCGGATCCGGGAAAGCCGAGGCGCCCGCCACGGTGACCGGTGAAGTCACGGTGACGGGCGCCTCGGGTGGGGAGCGCGGTGTGCGCGGAGGCCGGGCCTCAGTCGACGACCGACTCCCGCGGTGCGTTGTACGCGTCCTCGTCGAGAAGGCCCTCGCGCTTCGCGACGATGGTCGGGACGAGTGCCTGACCCGCGACGTTGAGTGCGGTTCGGCCCATGTCGATGATCGGTTCGACCGCGAGGAGGAGGCCGACGCCGGCGAGCGGCAGGCCGAGGGTCGAAAGCGTGAGGGTGAGCATGACGGTCGCCCCCGTGGTGCCGGCGGTCGCGGCGGAACCGATGACGGACACGAACACGATGAGGAGGTACTGCGTGATCGTGAGGTCGATGCCGTAGAACTGGGCGACGAAGATCGCGGCGATCGCCGGGTAGATCGCGGCGCATCCGTCCATCTTCGTCACCGCACCGAGCGGCACCGCGAAGGAGGCGTAGGACTGCGGCACGCCGAGGTTGCGTTCCGTCACACGCTGGGTGAGCGGCATGGTGCCGACGGAGCTGCGGGAGACGAAACCGAGCTGCACGGCCGGCCACACGCCCGAGTAGTACTGCTTGATCGAGAGTCCGTTCGCCTTGACGAGCGTCGGGTAGACGAGGAAGAAGACGAGCAGCAGACCGATGTACACGCAGACGACGAACACGCCGAGCGAGCCGAGGGCGTTCCAGCCGCCTCCTCGACCATGTTGATCGAGTCCTCGAAGCCGACCATCGCGAAGAAGCCGAGCGCGGTGGCGGCCGTGATCGCGAGGAAGATGCTCTTGTCCTCGGGGGTCTCGAAGACGACGGTACGGCTGAAGTCGGCGTTGCCGTTGAGGGTCGCCCACAGGCCCACGCCGATGACGAGGAGCAGGGCGGTGAGCTCGATGACCGTGAGGACGACGTTGAGCCACAGGGACTCGCTCACGCCGCGGAGGTTGACGAGCATGATGAGTGCGAGGAAGCCGAGGGCGATCCACATCGCGTTCATCGCGTTCTCCTCGGCGCTGATGCCGACGAGGAGGTTCGTACCGAAGGTGCGGGCCGAGGTGGTGGCGGAGGTGATGCCCGAGCACAGCACCGCGAAGGCGACGAGGAACGTGAAGAAGTGCACGCCGAACGCCTTGTGTGTGTAGAGCGCGGCACCGGCGGCCTTCGGGTACTTGGTCACGAGCTCGAGGTACGAGAACGCCGTGACGAGTGCGATGACGAAGGCGATGACGAGCGGGAGCCAACCGGCGCCCCCCACCTGACCGGCGACCTGGCCGGTGAGCGCGTAGACGCCGGTGCCGAGGATGTCACCGACGATGAAGAGCAGGAGCAGGCCGGGGCTCAGGACCTTCTTGAGTCCCGGTCCGTCCGAGGCCCCTGCGGGCCCGGAGCCGGTGGTCATGTTCGTGGCCATGACGGTCCTTCCTCGTGAGGATCTCGTGGATCGGTGGTGCGGGGTGCGCCGACGCGGACGGCGGTGCCGTCGTCCGCGGGGGCTCTCACCGGTGGTGTGCCGCGCGGATGTGCTGCGGAACACGCGGGTCTGCCGTCGGGCACTCTAGACCAGGGGGAACGCCGGAACGGGTATGCGGCGTTCGGTCCGTCCCGCGTGTCCGCACGACGTGAGGCGGAACAAGGGTCCCTGTCGCAGTCCTGGCAGGGTTCCCTGTCGGGGGTCGTTCGGACTCACGATAGACCCGCAACAGGATGCGCGGTGGGAGATCGACGTACCGTGACCGGCCGGCGTCCGAGGGGCGGCCCCGCCGGTTCCTCCCACCACCCCACCCGGGTTCGTCCCTCCACCCGACCCGGGTTCGTCCCTCCACCCCACCCGGGTTCGTCCCTCCACCCCACCCGGGTTCGTCCCTCCACCCCACCCGGGTTCCTCCCACCGTCCCACCCGGGTTCCTCCCACCGCCCGACCCGTGTCACGCTTGAGGCATGGTGAACCGGCTCGCGCACTCGACCAGCCCGTATCTGCGGCAGCACGCCGACAACCCCGTCGACTGGTGGGAATGGGGCGAGGAGGCCTTCGCGGAGGCGCGACGTCGCGACGTCCCCGTGTTCCTGTCGATCGGCTACTCGACGTGCCACTGGTGCCACGTCATGGCCGCCGAGTCCTTCACGGACGCGGAGACCGCCGCGCAGCTCAACGCCGACTACGTGTGCATCAAGGTCGACCGGGAGGAACTGCCCGCGGTCGACTCCTATTACATGGACGCGCTCCAGGCGATGCGCGGCGCCGGTGGTTGGCCCCTCACCGCGATCACCGATCACTCCGGCCGTCCGTTCTTCACCGGCACGTACTTCCCGAAGGACGCCCGCCAGGGCATGCCCGCCTTCCGTCAGGTCCTCACCGCGATCACGAGCACCTGGAAGGACGAACGCGCGAAGGTCGATGAGATCGCGGGCCGGCTGAGCACCGGTCTGGCCGAGCTCGCCGCCCGGATCACCGCGACGGTCCCGGCCGACACCGCCGTCACCCCGCTCACCGACGAGGAACTCGACGCCGCGGTGAAGGCACTCGCCGAGGAGCACGACGCGATCTGGGGCGGATTCGGCGGTGCGCCGAAGTTCCCGCCGCTCCTCACCCTCGTTCAGCTCGTCCGCCATGCCTCCCGTTCGGGCGACCACTCGGTTCTCGACGTGGTCCGCACGACCTTCAGCCGGATGGCCACCGGCGGGATGCGCGACCAGGTCGGCGGGGGCATCGCCCGCTACAGCGTCGACGAGAAGTGGCACGTGCCCCACTTCGAGAAGATGCTCTACGACAACGCGCTCCTCCTGCGGGCGGCCACCGCGTGGTACCGCATCGAGTCGGCGATCACCGAGAACACCGCGGCCCTCCTGCCGGCGAAGTTCGCGCAACTCGCCCGTCGTGAGGCCGAGGGTGCCGCCGCCTTCCTCCTGAACGACCTCCGACTGCCGGACGGCTCGTTCGCCTCGGGGCTCGACGCGGATTCCCTCGACCCCACCGGCGCCGAGGTGGAGGGAGCCTTCTACACCTTCACCCCCGATTCCCTGTCCGAGGCGCTCGCCGGCTCCGCCGTCGACCCCGAACCGCAGGTCGAGGACGCCGAGGCGCCCGCGGCACCCGGCACCCTCGCACCCTCCGCCGACGGCACGTCCGACGGCGACTCC
>NZ_BAAANO010000015.1:132811-145798 GCF_039529845.1 Brevibacterium samyangense
CGACCCGACCGCCGCGAACCCGGACGACCCTGCCGATGACGCCCTCACCTCTGTCTTCACGCTCGCCGGCGACGTCGAGGGAGCCGCGGTACTCGTGCGCGAGGACATCCTCCAGTGGCTCCAGCGCGGTGGCGACACCCCCGCTCCGTGGACGACTCCGGTTTCCCGCGATCAGGAGTCCCGTGTCCGGGCCGTGCGGGAAACCCGCCCGCGTCCGCACCGGGACGAGAAGACCGTCGTCGAGTGGAACGCGCTCGCCGTCACCGCCCTCGCGGAGGCCGCGGTCGTGTTCGACCGGCCCGAGTGGGCGGAGGCGGCCGGGGCGGCGCTCGCTCCCGTCGTGCGGTTCCTCGACACCGGCGACCTGCCCCGTTCGTTCACCGGTGAGCGCACCGGTCCGGGTGCGGCGGGGCTCGCGGACTGGGCCCAGGTGGGACGGGCTGCCCTCGCACTCGACGCCTCGGGGGTGGATTCCGTCGGCGGGAAGGCTCCGTGGGACCTCGCCCTCGGGTGCGCCGCGCGGATCGAGGAGCGCTTCCTCGGGACGGCCGACGGGACGCTCACGGTGTTCGACTCGGTGGACCCGATCCTCGGGGTCGAACAGTCGGACCCCATCGACAACACGGCCCCGGCCGGACGCACCGCGACCGCCGAGTTCCTCCTGCTCCTGTCCGAGCTCGAGGACCCGGGCGCTGCGTCAGGTGAGCACGCGGCCGTCGCGCACACGCTGCTCGCCGGGTACCGACCGCTCGTCGCGCAGAGCCCGCGCGGTGCCGGGTGGGCGTTGTACCTGAGTGAGGAGCTCGCGGCCGGCCCCGTGCGCGTGGCCACACGGAGCCCCGAGCTGCAGCGAATCGCAGCGGCGCATCCGGCGGTCTTCGTCGTCGCGGCTCGGGGCCCGGAACTCGCGGACCTGCCGGAGAACGCCGCGGTCGTGTGCCGGGGCACGGAGTGCTCGCTGCCGCTCGATTCCGCCGACGCCCTGCTCGCCGAACTCACTCGCGTCACGACCCGGGGCTGACCCGGTCCGCCTCGCCGCGTGACCACCTGAGCCGCTCCGCCCCCGTCCCGGCCCGGTCGGCAGCGCCGTGGTCGAGGCGCCGAGCCGTCTCTCCAACGGTTTCGCCCAGGACGACCGAAAGAGTTGCCTTCGCGCGAGTAAGGCAACCGTTTCGGTTGCCGTGGGTGAAACCGTTGCCATCACGGTCGGTGGGCGCCGGCCGTCGGGGACACGTCGACCGGTGACAGGTCGACCCGGGGAGGAGAACCGACATGAGTACGTTCGACGACCTCGTCGAGGCTCTTTCCGGCGACGACGCGTTCGCGGTGGAACAGACGCCTCGCGGGATCACGTTCGTACGCACGGACGGGACGGTGGTGACGTGGCGGGTGACCCGGACCGAGGCCGCCGGAGAGGTCGCACGTCGTGCGCGCGGGGCTCGGGGTGCTTACGGGGGCGGCAATCACGGCGTTGCGTTGCTTGCCGAGCACATTCGCGCGGCGGTCCTCACATCCGTCGGTGATCGCGGGCGCCTCACGGTGGATGCGTCCGGCGTGACGGTCGACGCCGTGTGAGCCTGCTCGAGCTGAACTGAATCGACCCGCCCCGACCCGACCCGCCTCGAGTCGCACCGCCCCGACCCAACCCGCCTCGAGTCGCACCGCCCCGACCCAACCCGCTCCGACCCACCTCTCCAACGGATTCACCCAGGACAACCGAAAGAGTTGCCTTCGCGCGAGAAGGCAATCGTTTCGGTTGCCGTGGGCGAAACCGTTGTCGTGGCGATCAGTGAGGCGACGACCGCAGTCCCCGAGCCGACGCCCCCGCCCACGACAGCCGCCGGGGGTCCCTCAGTGGAGCGAGAGCTTCCCGTCGAGA
The DNA here is from genome assembly GCF_039529845.1 of Brevibacterium samyangense. Taxonomy (NCBI): domain Bacteria; kingdom Bacillati; phylum Actinomycetota; class Actinomycetes; order Micrococcales; family Brevibacteriaceae; genus Brevibacterium; species Brevibacterium samyangense. The sequence continues at coordinate 134,691 of NZ_BAAANO010000015.1, forward strand.
TCGCGGTCGGGGCGCTCGCCGGCGATCGCGGCGCGGTAGCGGTCGATCGGCCAGCTCGTCATCGCGCCGATCCGGGCACTGTGGACCTCACCCCCGCGCGGACCCGAGGCGCCGCCACCACCATCGGCACCACGCTCACCCCGCGCACCACCGGCCCCGTCCCACTCGACCACGACGGGTTCGCCGTGTGCGGTGAAGCCGGGCTCGGGCTCGGTGAGGAGGCGGTCGTGCTCCGGGTCGTACACGAGCCTCCCGAGAGTCGCCTTCGGCAGTGGTGCCCGCGGCCCGACCGTGAGGAGAACGGGCGCGTCCACCGAGGCGCCGACGGACACGACGTCCGTGACGCCCCACAGATTCGCGAAGCGGCCGGAGAACCGCAGGTGTTCTGGGATCGCCTCCTCGTCACCGGAGAGCACCGATTCGACCGCGGCGAGGACGGCGTCGATGATCTCGACGACCCCCGCCGCGATCGTGGCGGCCGGTCCGTCGATCGCATTCGTGAGGGCGCTCACCACGAGCCCGTCCTCCGGGTCGATCCACGTGCGGGTGATGTGTCCGGGGTAGCCGCCTGAGTGCCCGACGAGTTCGCGCTCGCCCACCCTCTGCAGGTCCATGCCGAGTCCGTAGCGGCGGATGTCGCCGTGCGGGGCGAGGACGCGGGTCTCCTCGCGCTGCATGAGTCTCTTGCTCGCATCGCTCAGCAGCGTCTCGTCGCCGAGGACGTGCGCGGCGCCGTACACCGTCATCTCCGCGGCGGTGGAGAACCATCCGGTCGCCGCGGCCATCGCCCGGGTGTCGACGTGCGGGATCACCCGGCGCTCGTCGGCGAACGCGGTCCGGCCCGTGTGCCCGGCCGCGTACTCGCTGCCGCGGGCCTCGACGTACTCGGGCCCCGTGTTCTGCAGACCGAGGGGTTCGACGACGAACTCGGCGAGCGCCTCGGCGTAGGGCTTCCCGGTGACCGCCTCGATGACGAGGCCGAGGACGGAGTAGGAGATGTTCGAGTACTTGAACGAGGTGTTCGCGGGGTAGACGATCCCCTCGCGGCGGACGACCTCGAGCAGCTCCTCCTCGCCGAGGAACTCGAAACCTCGCTGCCAGAAGTCGCCGTCGGCGGAGTCGCGGATGTACCCGCCCTGGTGACCGAGGAGTTCACGGACCGTGCGGGAGCCCGCCTCGCAGTCCGCGAGCGCGGGGATCCACGCGGCGACGGTGTCGTCGAGTCGCAGCCTCCCCTCCTCGACGAGACGGAGCAGGGCGACCGCGGTGAACGTCTTCGAGTGCGAGGCGATGCGGAAGAGGTGGTCCGCGGTGAGCGGTTCCCCGGTCGCGGTGTTCGCGAGGCCGTGCGCGGCGTTCACGAGGAGCTCACCGCGGTACGCCACGGCGACCTGGGCGCCGGGCGTCCCGCTGTACTCGACCTGAAACCGGGTCCAGTCGGAGAGGTACGGGGCGAGTTCGGTGAGAACGGCGAGCGTCTGTTCGGAGGAGAGGGACACGGGGGACCTTTCGGGGCGGGAACCGGGAGTGGGGGAGGGGACGCGTGGAGTGCGCCTCAGGCGGCGCCGGACAGGAACGCCGAGGCCGCCCGGTACAGCGCGGCGACGTCGGACACGGCGCACATCTCCCGCGCCGAGTGCATGCTCCACAGAGCGACACCGACGTCGACGGTCGTCATGCCGAGGCGCGTCGCGGTGAGCGGGCCGATCGTCGTCCCGCACGGCATGGCGTTGTTCGACACGAACTCCTGGAAGTCGACCCCCGCGGCCCGGCAGACCGCGGCCCAGCGTGCAGTGCCGACCGCGTCCGTCGAGTACCGCTGGTTCGCGTTGATCTTGAGGAGCGGGCCGTGGCCGAGTTTCGGCCGGTTCGCCGGGTCGTGCCGTTCGGGGTAGTTCGGGTGGACCGCGTGCCCGGCGTCCGAACTGATGCAGAAGGTCCGGGCCATCGACCTGAGGAAGGCCTCACGCCCACCGGCACCGGCAGCGCCTCCGGCACCACCCGCACCAGTGGCCGCGCCTGCACCGGCGGCGACGATCCGTTCGAGCACATCCGCGAGGAACGGGCCCGAGGCGCCCGACCGGCTCTCCGAACCGACCTCCTCGTGGTCGTTCGCGACGAAGACCGCGACCTTCGACAGCCCTGCGGGGTCGACCCCGGCGATCGCGGCGGATCCGGCGTGCACCGAGGTGAGATTGTCGAGGCGAGGGGAGGCGAGGAACTCCTCGTGCGCGCCGAACACGGCCGGTTCCGTGCTCGGGATCGTGAACACGTCGTACCCGGCGACGTCGGAAGCCGTCACACCCGCGGAGGCGGCGAGCAGACCGAGGACGCTCTCGGCGGAGGCATCGGGCCCCATGAGGTCGGCGAGCCCGATGACGGGCTGCATGTGCCGTTGTTTGTCGAGCGTGAGCTTCTGGTTCACCTCGCGGTCGAGGTGGATCGCGAGCTGCGGGATCCGCCCGATCGCGGCCGTCCGCGCGAGCACCGTGGATCCGTCGCGCAGCACGAGGCGCCCGGCGAAGGCGAGTTCCCGATCGAGCCAGGAGTTGAGGAGCGGTCCGCCGTACACCTCGACGCCCGCCTGGTGCGAGCCCTCGACGAGGAGGTCGGGCTTCGGCTTGAGCTTGAATGCGGGGGAGTCCGTGTGTGCCCCGAAGACGTCGAACCCGGTCACCCCGGCACCGGCACTCCCGGCACCATCGCCCCCGGCCGCCGGCATCACCCACGCGAGTACCGAGCCGTCGCGGACGACGAGGTACTTCCCGCCCGGCACGATCTCCCAGGCGTCCGCCTCGGCGAGTTCGGTGAACCCGGCGGCCGTGAGGCGGTCGGCGGCCGTGCGGGCCGCGTGGTACGAGGTGGGGGAGGCGTGGACGAAGGCGGCGAGGTCGTCGGCGACCGCGCGCTCGGAGGATGCGGGAGTGAGGGTCATGCCCTCAGCCTAGTGAACGCGCGGCCGGCGAATCGGTAGCCTGGTGAATCGTGCTTCCCATGCTCACCCGCCTCGTCGGGGTCCCCTATCTCGTCATCGAGTTCCTCGCGAAATTCCCGTACGCGATGGCCACCGTGGCGGTGATGACCTCCGTCTCCGCCGTCCGCGGCAACATGGGCGAAGCCGGCGCGACCGCCGCCCTCGTCGGGGTCGGCACCGCGATCTCCGGCCCGTTGTTCGGTGCCGCCGCGGACCGTTTCGGCCAGCGTCCCGTCCTCCTCGTGAGCGCGGTCGCGAACGCCCTGGCCCTCACCGCTCTCGGCGTGGCTCTCTCCGCCGAGGCGCCCACCTGGCTCCTCTTCCTCTGCGGCCTGCTCATCGGCGGCAGCGCTCCCCAGGCGTCGTCGATGGTGCGTGCGCGGTGGCTCCACATCCTCGGCGCCCGGGTCCCCGATGCGGACACCCGCCGCAGGGCGACCCGGACGGTCCTCTCGTACCAGTCGATGACGGACGAGCTCGTCTTCGTCTTCGGCCCCGTGGTCACCGGGCTCGTCGCCGTCCTCCTCGGCGTCGTCGTCCCCCTCTACGCGGCCGCCCTCCTCACGGGAGCGGCGGTCCTCGCGCTCGCCCTCCACCCGACCGCCGCCTACACGCGCGGCCGGGCCGCCGAACGGTCCGCGAGCCGGCGTCGTCCCGGGCCCCTGCGGAAACTCTCCGCGCCCGAGGCGTCGACCGGCTCCCAGCCCGTCGTCCCCGGTGAGGCCCTCGGGGAATCGGGCTGGGAGGAGAACGAACGTCCGGAGGACCGGGCGGTGCCCGCGCCCGTCCGGGCGCTCTTCCACCCCCGCGTCCTCCTGCCGGTGCTCGGCATGGTCGCGATCGGGTTCTTCTTCGGGTCGCTCCTCGCCTCGCTCACCGGACTCATGGAGACGCTCGGCCGCGAGGAGGCGACGGGCGTCTACTACGGTGCGCTCGGCATCGGGTCGGCCGTCTGTGCGCTGGCCGTCGTCCTCCTGCCGGAACGCTTCGGTCTCTCCGCACGGTGGATCGTGTTCGCCGGCATCATGGCCGCCGGTGCGGCGCTCTCGGCGGTACAGGCGACGAACATCCCGGTCCTCGTCGTCGCTCTCGTGTTCATGGGGTGCGGTGTGGGCCCCGCCCTCGTGACGCTCTACTCGATCGCCTCGGACGTCGCCCCGTTCGGGCGGACGACGACGGTGATGGCGTCGATGTCGACGGGGATCGTCGTCGGGCAGGCCGGCGCCTCGGCGATCACGGGTGCCGTCATCGAGGCGACCGGCTACGGGTCCGGGTTCGCCCTCACGACGGGTGCGACGCTCGCCCTCGTCCTCATCGGACTCGTGCGGTGGTGGCTCGCCGGAAGTGCGGCCGAACGACGTGCAGCGGACAGGCGGCGCGCGAACAAGGTCCGTTGAGCCCCATCCCCTACGATGAAACGGACCGCCCGCCGACCGCGACAGAGGCGGCACTGGCGACAGACCGGACGACCGCAGACGAGGAGACGACGCACGTGGATCAGTACCGAGCCGAATGGCATGCCTGGCACGACGCGCGGCTGTCGGATCTGGCCACCACGTTCGGGTGGCTGAGCATCACGGGCCTCACCTGGCTGGAGCCCGGCGTCGACGTCACGTGGGACGGGGCTCCCGGGGTGTTCCGCCTCGAAACCCCCGAGGAATCCGCCGAGGCGCCCGTCGTCGGCAGCACGTCCGACACCGGATCCTCCGTCGCCACGAGCGCCGGCTGGGTCCGGCTCACGCTCCACGACCGCGTGTCCGCAGGTCCCGCTCCCGAGGCGCTCGATGTCCTCGGGCACCCCCGCCCCACGGCCGAGGTCGCGATCGACGGCGACGTCATGCGGGCGCGCGTGGGGAAGGGCGTCTCCCTCGGCTGGGTCCTCGTCGACCACGTCCTCTACGAACTGCTCGACCGCGACGGGCACGTCGGCATCCGCCGTCACGATGCGAAGGCCCCCCTGCTCGCGCACTTCCTCGACGTCCCGACCTTCCCGGTCTCCTTCGACTGGGTCGCGAGCGGACACTTCGAACCGTTCCCGGAGCCGCGGACCCGCCGCATCTCGACGGCGGCACCCGGGCTGCAGGTCGACGACGTCCACGTCGGGACCGTCACCTTCGAGCTCGCCGGGCACACGTGCACCCTGCAGGTGGGCGGCGCGGTGGAGACGGGGCTCGTCGCGAACTTCCACGACTGCACGAACGGGCGGACCACCGCCGCCTGGCGCCGGCTCAACATCGGCATCCCGGATCCGGCCGGCAACGTCATCCTCGACTTCAACCGGGCGATCAACTACCCCTGCGCGTTCACACCCTACGCGACCTGCCCGGCTCCCGTGCCGGAGAACGTCGTCCCGACCGCGGTGGAGGCCGGTGAGCGCTCACCCCTCCAGACGCTCACCCCCGAGGGCATCAACACCCCCGTCCTCGTCGTCGAGACCGAACCGGGTCTGCGCACCGCACAGGTGCTCGAGGCGTGGGACACCCACGGCCTCGACATCACCCGGGTCACCGAGGGCGAGCTCTCGGGCGTCCCGCCCATGGCCGCCTTCGAGGGCATCGTCCTCGTCGGTTCCGCGGACGACCGGACCGCGCACGGGACCTCCGGTGCCGGTGCGGACGCCTCCGGCCCAAGGCACCCGATCCCGGGCGAGGAACTCGAGGGGTGCCTCGTCGACGCGCTCGCCGTTCGCCGTCCCATCGTCGCGATCGGTGCGGCCGCGCGGGTGTTCGACCGTGCGGTGCGGACCGTGAAGGCCGAGGCGGCCGACTGCACGGAGACCGGAGTCCTACGTGCCGTCACCGCCGGGGACCTCGAATGGGACTCCGTCCGAGAGGCGGACGCCTCCGCGGGTGCGGACGAGGAACTTCCCTCAGGCGTCATCGCGGTGTCCGAGGACGCCGCTGCGCACCGCCCGATCAGGAAGGACATCACCCGGACGCTCTCGAGCGGCGTCGGCCTCATCGAGGGCGTCGACCTCCTCGCGGACACCGCGGAACTCACGGATCCGGAGGCGACGGCGGACGCTCCGGCGGAGGACCGTCCTGCTGGGGCCACCCCCGCCCGAGGCGAGTCCGGTGCCGAGCCCGCGGCGCCTCGGCCGGTGACCTGGCTGTCCCTCGCGGAGCGGTTCGCGGACTACCTGCGGAACTGACCGGCAGCGTCCCGGGCCCCACGTGCGGCCGGGGACGGGGGCGACGGAGATGCCGGTCCGTGAGGGGGCGCGCGGAACACCGCGTGGTTGAAAATGCAATGAATCGTTGCCATTTCGTGACCTTCCTCACGAGGGTCGGTGGGAGGACGGGGACCGAACGCCCGGACCGTCCGCCGATCGAGGAGAAGATCCGTGAAGAAGGTCGCCACCGCAGTCCCGGTCAGTGCCGCTCGCGCACGTTCCGTTCGTTCCCGCATTCTCGCCGCGGGGTCCGGAGTGGTCCTCACCGGTGCCCTCGTCGCCGGCCCTGCGCACGCGGCGTCCGCCACTCCCACGGACGCAGGGATCCTCGAGGGCACGCCGGCGCTCTCGGAGGACGCCGCGTCGTCCGCTGCCGAGTCCTCGGAGTCGTCCGAGGGCGCCCACGCCACCCGCGGTGCCCCCGACTCCCGTTCCGTGCTCGCGTCGTACTGGTCGGCCGACCGCCGGGCGGACGCGCGACCGAGGACCCCGGGCGTCCCGGAGTGGAACGACAGTGCCGGCCCGAAGTCCGGGGAGCCGGCCTCCTCGACCGCACCTGCTGCGGGAGGCGGCAACGGTGGTCCCGGTGGCCCCGGGAACGGCAAGGGGAAGGGCGACGGTGCCGTGGCCACCGACCCGCTCGAGACGAAGAGCGAACCCGTCGGCCCGACGGTCGTGGACGCGGACGACCCGGAACCGAGCGCCGAGCTCTCCCCGGTCGCCGGCAAGGTCTCTTTCACGGACCCGGCGGACGGCCTCGACTACACGTGTTCGGGGTCGGCGGTGAACAGTGAGTCGAAGAGCCTCGTCGTCACCGCGGCGCACTGCGTGCACGGGGGACCGGCCGGGGGCTTCTACGAGAACTGGGTCTTCATGCCGGCCTACGGGGCGGGCATGAGCCCCGAGGGAGTCTTCGCCGCGGAGTCGATGTTCACCTTCGCGGACTGGGCCGAGCACGGTGCCGTCGGCGCGGGCTTCGACAGTGACGTCGCGTTCGTGCGCACCTCCCCGAACGAGGAGGGCACCGAGGTCGTCGACGAGGTCGGCGGTCACGGACTCACGGTCGGTGGTGCGCACATGACGGAGGCGACGCTCTACGCCTACCCGGGCAACATCGAGAACGGGGAACTCCAGCAGGAGTGTACGGGTGCGGTCGACGAGTACGCCCTCGAGGGATACACGTTCAACCGGATCACCGGCTGCGACTTCGGCGGCGGGTCCTCCGGCGGCTCGTGGCTCGAGGACTACTCGGTCGACGAGGGGCTCGGCACCGTGCGGACCGTGACCTCGTTCGGTCCGGCGAACAACAACCGGTACATCGCCGGTGCGTACTTCGGCACCCGGGCGGGGGCGCTCTACGACGCGGCGGACGCCGCACTCTGACCGACGGACGGGAAGCCGTCACGGATCGGATCCGTGACGGCTTCCCGTCATTCATCACGCAGCTTCCCGCGGCACCCGCTCACCAGATGGCGACGCGCTCCTCGGGAGCGAGGTACATCCCGTCGCCGGGCTCGACGTCGAACACCCGGTGGAAGGCGTCGATGTTCTTCACGATCTGGTTGCAGCGGAACTCCTCGGGGGAGTGCGGATCGATCGCGAGGCGGCGGATCCGTTCCTCCGTCCGGAGCTTCGAACGCCACGCGGTGGCCCAGGCGTAGAAGAACGCGCGTCCCTCGTCCTCGGTGACGTTGCGGCCGTTCGAGGCGGCTCGGATGTGGAGTGCCTTCCACGCGATCGAGAGTCCGCCGAGGTCGCCGATGTTCTCGCCGATCGTGAGGGCGCCGTTCACGTGGTGCTTCTCGTCGAGCCCGGCGGGCACGAGCGCGTCGAACTGGGAGATGAGCGACTTCGTGCGTTCCTCGAACCGGGCCCGGTCCTCCGCGGTCCACCAGTCGACGAGATTGCCGTCGCCGTCGTAGCGGGACCCCTGGTCGTCGAAGCCGTGGCCGATCTCGTGGCCGATGACCGCACCGATCGCGCCGTAGTTCGCCGCTTCCGCGCCCTCGGGGTCGAAGAACGGCGGCTGCAGGATCGCGGCGGGGAACACGATCTCGTTGAGGACCGGGTGGTAGTACGCGTTCACGGTCTGCGGGGTCATGAGCCACTCGGTGCGGTCGACCTCCTGCCCGATCCGTCCGATCTGCCGGGCGTGCTCGGCGGCCGAGGCGCGCTTGACGTTCCCGACGAGGTCGTCGGCCCGCACCTCGAAGGGGTACTCGCGCCATACGTCCGGGTAGCCGACCTTCGGGGTGAAGCGGGCGAGCTTCGCGAGGGCCCGCTGCTTCGTCTCCTCGCCCATCCAGTCGAGGTCGGTGATCGAGGACTCGTACGCGGCGATGAGGTCGTCGACGAGCTCGCGGATCGCGGTCTTGCTCGACTCCGGGAACTCCTGGGCGACGTAGAGCTTGCCGATCGCCTCGCCGAGGAGGCCCTGGACGAGGGAGAGCCCGCGCTTCCACCGTTCGCGCTGCGTGGGGGTGCCGCTCAGGGTGCGGGCGTAGAAGTCGAAGTTCTCCTCCGAGAGCGCCTCGGTGAGGAGGGAGGCCCAGGAGTCGACGAGCCCGAACGCGAGCCATGCCTTGAGATCGTCGAGGGGCGTGCCCGCCCACACCTCGCCGAGTCCGGTGAGGAACGAGGGCTGGGACACGAGCACGTACTCGGTGTCGTTCGCCTCGCTGCCGGCCAGCCATGCGTCGATCCCGAATCCGCGGGAGAGTTCCTCGAGTTCGGAGCGGGTGACCTTGTTGTAGGTCTTCTCCGCATCGCGGGACGTCACCCGGTCCCAGTGGTGTGCGGCGAGCTTCGTCTCGAGGTCGAGGACGAGCGTCCCGAGCTCCGCGGGGGTGCGGCCGGTGACGGCCTCGAGGCCGGCGAGTTCGGCCACCCGGGTGACGTGGGTGACGAACTTCTCCCGCACCTCGGCGTTGTCCTCGCCGGAGTAGTAGGACTCGTCCGGCAGGTGGAGGCCCGACTGGAGGAGGTGGAGGGCGTAGATCGAGGAGTTCTTCGCATCCGCGCTCACGTACGCGGCGACGACAGAGGGGCCGCCGGTGCGCTCGAGGTGACCGACGACATGGGCGAGCTGTTCGTGATCGGCCGCGCCCATGAGGACCTCGAGGTCCTCCGTGATCGGGCTCGTGCCCTTCGCCTCGATCGTCGCAGTGTCCATGAAGGAGACGTAGAGGTCGGCGACCTTCTGCGCCTCGCTCCCGGGAACCGGGGCCGAGGCGCCCAGTCCCGTCACGAGGTCCTGGACCTTCTCCTCGGCGGCGTCGTAGAGCATCCGCATCGCACCGTCGCCGGCGCGGTCGTCGGGGATCTCGAAGGTGTCGAGCCAGGCACCGTTCACGTGGCGGAACAGGTCGGTCCGGGCGGAGGTGGCAGGGTCACCGTGGGGCAGCGTGGCTTCCGTCATGGATCACACGGTATCCCACGCGTGCCGGGCCTCCTTCAGCCCGAAGTCCCAGGCCCAGCGGTTAGGCTGGGCCGCGTGAGAGCGGGATCAGGAGTCGTCTTCGTCTGCACCGGGAACATCTGTCGGTCGGTCATGGCCGAACGCATCCTGACGTCCGCCCTGGCACAGGACGTGGCGGCCGGGAACCTCCCGGCCGCGTTCGCGGAGTCGTTCGTCGTCGACTCGGCCGGGACGAGTGACGAGGAGGCCGGCAACCCCGTCGACCCCCGCGCGGTGCGGGTGCTCGAGGACGCCGGGTACGACGCCGCGGGGCACACAGCTCGGCAGATCACCTCGGAATGGTTGGCCGAGCGGGACCTCGCGATCGCGATGACCCGGCGGCACTTCGCGGTCCTCACCCGCCTCGCTGCGCATCTGCCGGAGGAGCGCCGCCCGGAGATCCGGATGTTCCGGTCCTTCGACCCGGCCTGTGCCGACCTCGTGGCGGACCTGCCACCGCACACGGCGCCGCAGGATTCTGCGCTCGACGTGAACGACCCCTGGTACGGCGGCCCGGCGGACTTCCTGGTCACCCGGGACCTCCTCGAGGCCGGGATGCCCGGAGTCCTCGCGTGGATCCGCGCCCGTGCCACTCCTGAACCTGCTTCCCTCGTCCCGACATCGTTCCGATCGGAGTAATCGTGTCTCTTCGTTCCTCCCGCACGCTCGTCCGCACGGCCGGCGCACCCGTCCGGGTGATCGCCGCCGGTCTGCTCGCCGCGCTCGCCCTGTTCCTCGTCCCGGCCGCGTGGTCGCCCGCGCAGGCACACGATCAGCTCCTCACCTCGAACCCCGAGGACGGCGCCGAACTCCAGGCGCAGCCGCAGTGGATCGAGCTCGCGTTCAGCGGCAACCTCGAGGAGGTGGGTTCCGAGATCCAGGTGACGCACGTCGGGGAGGACCGCGACTACTCCGCCGGTGAGATCGCGGTCGAGGGCCGGACGCTCACCTCGGCGCTGCCCGAGGGCATCCCGGCCGGCGAGTACACCGTCACGTGGCGCGTCGTGTCCGAGGACGGCCACCCGATCAGCGGCACCTTCGGCTTCACCCTCCTCGACGACGGCAGCACCGGTGGCAGCGCCTCCGGAACGCCCGCAGCGGAGGAGACCGAGGGCACGGCGTCCGAGGACGGACTCTCCGCCGGAGTCGTCGACTCGCCCGTCGAGGGCGAGGGCACCGAGCGCGGAGAACTCGACGAGTCCGCGGCCACCGGCGGCGGAATGTCCACCCCGATGATCGTGCTGCTGTCGATCGGCGGCCTCGCGGTCGTCGCGCTCGTCATCACGCTGCTCGTCCGCAAGGCCCGTTTCTCCGGTACGGACTGAGGCCGGCCGGGCGCCGGAGCCGGTCCCCGCACCCGAGGCGCCCGTCCGGCGGTGCCGTGCGGAGCCTCGGGGCCGGTGGCTGTCTACCGGGTGGCCGGCCGACGGACGGCCCGGTGGCCGGCATCAGAAGGCCCGGAACCCGAGCGTCCGCACCCCTGAGTACGACGGAGCCCCGGGACA
>NZ_BAAANO010000015.1:145831-166075 GCF_039529845.1 Brevibacterium samyangense
TGTCCCGGGGCTCCGTCGTTCGGTGCTCGGCGCTATTCGGTGTTCAGTGGCGTTCGGCGCTCAGTCCCCGTCGTGGGAGACGGCGGTGACGGTGAGGACCGGAATGTGCGACTCCATGAGGATGTGCTCCGCCTGCGAACCGAGGACGAGCTTGCCGAGGGGGTTGCGTTTGCGCATGCCGATGACGAGGACGGAGGCCTCGTAGGACTCGGCGAGAGCGTTGAGGACAGCGGTGAGCGAGCCCTCGTGCTCGGGCTGGACGATCTCGATCTCGACGCCGTGTGCGGCGGCGAGGTCGTTCATCTGTTCGAGCCGGTCGGCGGACAGCGTCGACCACCGGTCGTGTGCACCCTTCCGGGGGGAGTTCACGACCACGGCTTTCGTGCCGCGCAGCTTCGCCTCGGCAATACCGGTGGCGAGCGCCTTGTCACCTTCGGGAGCGGGGAGATATCCGATGAGTACCGTCATGCTTCGAGTATAGGCGCGCAGGTGGTGCGGCCCACGGGCCTTTTCGCCGGTGATGTCATCGGGTACCGGATCCTGGACGGGCTTGCGTCAGTCCTGTGCGAGCGGGGTCCTCCGGTAGACGAGGTCGCGGATCTCCCGTCCCTTCTCGAGGCCCTTGCGCTCGAACGCGGTCATGACGCGCCCGTCGAATCGCGGTGCCCATTCGCCGTCGAACTCCCGCTCGAACCCGTCCGCGGCGTCGAGGACCCCCCGCATCTGGAGGGCGTAGTCCTCCCAGTCGGAGGCGAGGCGCACGCGCCCGCCGTCGGAAAGGGCGCGGTGGAGTACCTCGGGGAATCCCTCCTTCACCATGCGGCGCTTCGTGTGGCGTTTCTTGTGCCAGGGGTCGGGGAAGAAGATCCACACCTCGTCGACGGAACCGGCCGGCAGGAAGGTACTGAGCACCTCGGGGGCGTTGGCGTCGACGAGCCTGAGGTTCGTCAGGCCCGCGGAGTGCGCATTGAAGACGGTGCGGGCGAGGCCGGCCCGGTACACCTCGATCGCGAGGAAGTTCCGTTCCGGGTGCGCCGAGGCGGCGTGGACGATGGCGTGCCCCTGGCCGGATCCGATCTCCACGGTGAGGGGCGCGGCGCGGCCGAAGAGCTCGGCGGGGTCGACCTCGACCTCGGGGTCGACCGAGGTGGAGGCGAAGGAACGCGGGACCTCGACGAGGTACAGCGGGGAGTTCTCCTCCCACGCCTTCTCCTGGGCGTCCGACATCCGGTGGCTGCGGCGCACGAACGACACGGGTGCGTCGCGGAACCGGGGCTTCGGGCTCGTCTCCGAAGCCCGCGGAGTGCCGTCGACCGGTTGTGCCGGCTCCGGATGTGCCGGCGACTCCTGCTGTGCAGGGGTCGCTTCGGCGGTGGGGTCGGTGGTCGGTTCGCCGGTGGGCTGCTGGGACTCGTCGCGTTCGGGCACCCGTCGATTCTAGTGGGCGGTGGCGACAGTGGTTTCGTACGGCGACCGTGGAGACATTTCCGCTGTCGCCGGACGATTCGGGCAGCGGGCACGGGCACATGGGCGATCGTGCCGGGGCCGCAGTGTGTTCGTCCTGCAGCCACACATGGGAACACCCGCAGGATTCCTCTTCGGGCCTTGTCAGTGACGCGGGCCACGACGAGGATGGAGTCATGAAGAAGAGGCTCATTCTGTTGGCAGGACTCGGTGCAGGTTTCATCCTCGGTTCCCGGGCGGGGCGCGAGAGCTACGAGAAGCTCAAGGCCCAGGCCGAACAGTGGTGGGGTGACCCCCGGGTCCAGGATTCCGTGGACAAGGTCCGCTCGACCGTCGAGGACCGACTTCCCCCCGAAGTGCAGGAGAAGGTCGGTACCGCCGCCGAGCAGATGAAGGAACAGGCACAGAACCTCGGTGCCAAGGCACAGGAGTCCTTCCAGAAGGTGAAGGACCAGGCCGCCGAGGCGAAGGCGACGATGGACGAGGCCGCGGCGGAGACTGCAGCGGAGGGTGCGTGGGAGACCGAGGGCGGCATTCCGTCGGACTCGGACGCCGGGCCGAGCGGGCCGGTGGTCGACGCCGATCCCGACGCACCGGGCCGGGGAACCGCGACCCCGTAACCCGCAGTTCGTTCCTCGTGAATTCCTGATCGGTAACTTCTGGGAGGTCGTCCCGCCACCACGGCGGCTCCCCTCCCGGAAGGTACCCCGTGTCCTCACCCCGCTCCCGTCGTTCCGCGCACCGTCGGTTCGCATTCCTCTCCGCCGCCGTCCTCGTCGGCTCCTCCGTCATCGGGGTGGCCGGTCCCTCGCCCGCCCACGCGGCCACGCCGGGCGGTGCCGCGGATGCGGGACTGCTCGACGCCTCGGCGATCGCCCCGCAGCCGGGACCCCACGGCTACTTCGTCGATGCCTGGGCGACGAACTCGGACGACTTCCAGGGGCCGGAGGCCAATGCCGCCCACGGTGTCCTCAGCGGGATGCTCGACATCTGGACGCCCGGAGCCGAATGGAACACCGGCACGAAGGTCGACGCCGCGATCGCGGACTCGAACATCGGCCAGGCCGTGGCGATCTCCACCGGCGCGAGCGACGCGGAGCAGGAACGCGCCTACGTCATCGACCGTCGGCACCAGAACTACACCGCGAGCGAGGGCCTCGGTGTGTACACCGAGGCGTTCCGGGCCGCGACGAACTCCGCCACCACCATCCCGGACGAGGTGCCTGCCGCGGCGAGCACCACGAAGTTCGACGACGAGAGCAACGAGAACGGCGCCTGGGCCGACGTCGACTCCGAACTCGGCGCACCGGTCGCCCTCGTCGACGCGATCAGGAACCACTCGGCGTCCTCGAACCCGTCGAAGAACTACTACCGGTACCCGCGCCCCTTCCGGTGGTCCGACGCCGTCGACGTCCCCGCGTACGCCCAGCCGCTGCAGAAGCCCGAGGCGGACGCCGCATCCGACGGCGGATTCCCCTCGGGACACACGAATGCCGGCCACATGGCGACGAACGGCCTCGCGTACGCCTTCCCGCAGCAGTCGGACGAGCTCTACCTCAAGGCCGCGGAGATCGGTACGAGCCGCATCGAACTCGGCATGCACTCCCCGCTCGACGTCATGGGCGGGCGCCTGCTGTCGACCGCGACCACCGCCGGCGCATTGAACGATCCGGCGCTCGCGGAGACGAAGGACGCGGCGCTCGCGCAGGGGCAGGCGTGGCTCGAGCAGCAGGAGGCCGCCGGGCTCGTCGAGGACGCACTCACCGGCGAGGAGTACGACGCGGCCCTCGCCGAGTACACCGACTACATGACCTTCGGATTCCCGCAGTCCGGGGACGGCAGCGCCCCCGTCCACGTCCCGAAGGGCGCCGAGGTGCTCCTCGAGACCCGTCTGCCGTACCTCGACGACGAACAGCGCCGATGGGTCCTCCACTCGACCGCGCTCGAATCCGGTTACCCGATCAATGACGACGCCGAGGGCTGGGGCCGGATCAACCTCTTCGCCGCCGCGAACGGTTACGGCACCCTCACCCTCTCGGGTGACAACGCGTACACCGGCGGAACCGTCCTCGCGGAGGGTGCGCTCGTCCTCGGGACTCCGACCGCGCTCGGTGCAGGGGACGTGGAGAACCTCGGCGGCACACTGCGCACGGATCTCTACGCAGGCGTGGCCGTGGCCGGCGACTTCGTCCAGGACGCAGCCGGAACGCTCGAGCTCTCCGTGAGCACCGACGCCCCCGCGCTCACCGTCTCCGGGACTGCGGCACTCGACGGCACACTCGCACTCACGGTCCCCGCAGGCACGGACCTCGCGGAGCCTCTCACCGTGCTCGAGGCGGACGCGCTCACCGGCGCCTTCGCCGATCTGGAGATCAGCGGCCTGGCCGAGGGCGTCGATGCGGAGCTCGTCGCCGACGGCGGCACCCTGCAGCTCGTGAACGCCGAGGCGCCCGCGGGTGACGCGACCACCGCACCCGAGACACCCACGGGTGAGGCGACCACCGCACCGGAGGCGACCGCGGCACCCGAGGAGTCCGCGGGCGGGGCGACCGAGGCCGAGGACGCCGTGGCCGGCGGCGCGGCAGGAGCCTCCGACGGCGACGCGGATCCCGCGGCCACGACCGCGGAGGCGACGGACGGTGCCGAGGCGCGGGGCGCCTCGGCGGGGGCACTGCCGCGGACGGGAGCCCAGGTCGGCATGCTCGTGGGCGCGGGCGCGCTGCTCCTCGCGCTCGGCGCGGGTGCACTCGCAGTCGCCCGTCGCCGGGGGTGACGAGCGGCCCGCGACGGGAGCCCGGAGCAGAGTGCAGGTATCCGGGCATAAGCACGTGCTTCCCTTGCGGAATCACCTCCGGCCGTCTCCGTGTGAGACGGCCGGAGGCGGTTTTTCGAGACAGCTCCGTGAACCCCCGGAACAGGGCTTCCACCAGGTACGACACCGGCATACAGTGACCACTGACACTCTCGAGCAGCATGCGAGTCCACCGGAAAGGGCGTCCCGATGGCAACGACGCTGACCACACATCCGGACCAGGATCACGGACGGGTGCGCCCTCCGATCCACAAGCACCGGATCCCTCTCTCGAACTACTGGGCGAAGATGATCATGGCCGTCACCGGCCTCGTCTTCGTCGCCTTCGTGTTCATCCACATGTACGGCAACCTCCACATCTACTTCGGTGGGGAGGAGTTCGATCACTACGCGCACTGGTTGCGCGAGGCGTTCATGCCGGTGCTCCCGTACTCGGGCCTGCTGTGGATCCTCCGGATCGTGCTGCTCGGCTGCCTCGTCCTCCACGTGTTCTGCGCGCTCCTCATCGCGGCGCGTGCGCGCCGGGCGCGCGGACGGTTCCGCCGCAAGGGACTCGGGATGAACACCTTCGGGGCGCGCAGCATGCTCGTCACCGGCATCGTGCTCCTCCTCTTCGTGATCTTCCACATCCTCGACCTCACCGTCCCGGTGCCGCCGCTCGCCACCGACGTCTTCGTCCACGGCGAGGCGTATGCGAACCTCGTCGCGAGCTTCAGTCGCCCCTGGGCGTCCGCGGTGTACATCGTCGCGATGCTCGTCCTCACGGTGCACATCGCCCACGGTGTGTGGACCGCGGCGCACGACCTCGGCGTCACCGGAAAGCGCACCCGCGCGATCTTCTACCTCGCCGGTGGGATCATCGGCCTGCTCATCGCGATCGGCAACATCACCATCCCGGTCGCCGTCCTGTTGGGGGTTCTCGCATGACCACGGCACTTCCCGAGTTCGTGCACGCACGCAGCGCCGCACACCACAAGCTCCTCGAGGGGATGCGGACCGTCGGCGGAAGCATCTCCGGTCTCGTCGATCCGTACCAGGACCCCGAGCACTACTGGGAGAACCGCAAGCTCGACTACAAGCTCGTCTCCCCGCTCAACCGTCGCAAGTTCACCGTCATCGTCGTCGGTACGGGGCTCGCGGGCGCCGGATGTGCGGCCGCTCTCGGCGAACTCGGCTACAACGTCGAGTCGATCACCTTCCACGACGCCCCGCGGCGCGCGCACTCGGTGGCGGCCCAGGGCGGCATCAACGCCGCCCGCGGGCGCAAGGTCGACAACGACTCGCTCGCCCGCTTCGTCAAGGACACGATCAAGGGCGGCGACTTCCGGGGTCGGGAGGCCGACGCCTGGCGCCTCGCGGAGGAGAGCGTCCGCGTCATCGACCACATGGAGGCGATCGGCGCGCCCTTCGCCCGTGAGTACGGCGGTCAGCTCGCCACCCGCTCCTTCGGTGGGGTGCAGGTGTCCCGCACCTACTACACGCGTGGGCAGACCGGCCAGCAGCTGCAGGTCGCGGCCTCGCAGGCGCTGCTGCGCCAGGTCGCGGCCGGTACCGTCAACCTCCACACCCGCACGGAGATGCTCGACCTCGTCGTCGCCGACGGGCGCGCGCAGGGCGTCGTCGTCCGCGACCTCGTCACCGGTCGGATCCGCACGATCACCGGGCATGCGGTCGTCCTCGCGACCGGTGGTTTCGGGAACGTCTACTTCAAGTCGACACTCGCGAAGAACTCGAACGTGACCGCGGCGTTCCGCGCGCATCGGCGCGGTGCGTACTTCGCGAACCCGAGCTTCATCCAGTTCCACCCGACCGCACTACCGGTGTCCACCGAATGGCAGTCGAAGACGATCCTCATGTCGGAGTCGCTGCGCAACGACGGCCGGATCTGGGTGCCGAAGCAGGCGGGCGACCCGCGCGCGGCGAACGACATCCCCGAGGAGGAACGCGACTACTACCTCGAGCGGCGGTACCCCGCGTTCGGCAACCTCACCCCGCGTGACGTCGCCTCCCGCGCGGCCCGCGACGAGATCGTCGCCGGACGCGGTGTGGGGCCGCTCAAGAACTCGGTGTACCTCGACTTCCGGGACGCGATCGGGCGGCTCGGGCAGAAGGTCATCGCCGAACGCTACGGCAACCTCTTCGAGATGTACGAGGACGCCACGGGTGAGAACCCCTACGAGGTGCCGATGCGCATCGCTCCGGGCGCGCACTTCGCGATGGGCGGCCTGTGGAACGACTACGACCAGATGACCTCGATCCCCGGCCTGTTCGTCGGAGGGGAGTCCGGGTGGGGCTACCACGGTGCGAACCGCCTCGGCGCGAACTCCCTGCTGTCGGCGTGCGTCGACGGATGGTTCACCCTTCCGTACTCGATCCCGAACTACCTCGCCCCGCTGCTCGGTGAGGCGAAGCTCGCCGCGGACGACTCCGCGGTCGTCGCCGCCGCGCAGCAGGCGGAGGCCGACGTCCAGGCACTCATCGACATCGGGGGCACGCAGGGCCCGGACCGCTTCCACCGGCGCCTCGGCGACCTCCTGTACGACAAGTGCGGTGTCTCCCGCAGCGGCGAACAGCTCGCCGAGGGTCTGCTCGCGGTGAACGAACTGCGCGACGAGTTCTACTCCGACCTCCGGGTCGAGGGTCGTGCGAACGGATTCAACCAGGAACTCGAACGGGCGGGCCGGATCGCCGACTACCTCGACATGGCCGAGCTCATGTGCCTCGACGCGCTCGACCGCGACGAGTCCTGCGGTGCGCACTTCCGCACCGAGCACCAGCACGCGGACGGCGAGGCCAAGCGCAACGACGACCGGTGGATGTTCGCCTCCGCATGGGAACGCGGGACCGACGGGTACGTCCGCCACCAGGAACCTCTCGAATTCGTCTCCGTTCCTCCGGAGACCAGGAACTACAAGTGAGGACCCCATGAAGCTCAACCTGCAGGTATGGCGCCAGGAGAGCGCTGCGGATCCCGGCCACTTCGACACATACGTGCTCGAGGACGTGGGACCGGAGTTCTCGCTCCTCGAAGCGCTCGACAAACTCAACGACGACCTGGTGAGCCGTGGGGAGTCCCCGGTGGCCTTCGACTCCGACTGCCGTGAGGGCATCTGTGGTTCCTGCGGGATCACCGTCGACGGCCGTCCGCACGGGCCCAAGGACAACACGCCCTCGTGCCGCCAGCACCTGAGGTCGTTCCAGGACGGTGCCACCGTGAAGCTCGAGCCGTTCCGCTCGGCGTCCTACCCGGTGGTGCGCGACCTCGCGGTCGACCGCTCGAACCTCGACCGGATCATCGAGGCCGGTGGATTCGTGTCGATCGACGCGGGTACGGCGGCGGACGCGGATTCCCACCAGCTCTCGCACGAACGTGCCGAGTACGCGCTCGACATGGCCGCGTGCATCGGGTGTGGTGCGTGCGTGGCCGCGTGCCCGAACGGGTCCGCGCAGCTCTTCACCGGTGCGAAGCTCCTGCAGCTGTCGGTGCTCCCGACGACGAAGCAGGAACGCAGCCGCCGGGCCCACGACATGGTCGAGTCCTCGGAAGAGGGCTTCGGCCCGTGCTCGCTGTTCGGCGAGTGCTCCGAGGTGTGCCCCGCCGGTATCCCCCTCACCGCGATCGCCGGCGTCAACCGCGAGAAACTCCGCGCCGTCTTCAAGGGCCGCCACAAGGACGACTGAGCGCTTCGGCCGGACGCGGCCCGCCATAGCAGCACTTTGCTCTCCAGGCCGGGGTTTGCCCCCGTGTACCGAGAGCAAAGTGCTGCTTTCGTTGGTCGGCCAGCGGCCGCGCGCGGGCCGACGGCGTGCCCACGGCGAGCGCGTGCGCACGGCGGACCGACGGTGGGCGAGGTCAGAGGACGCCCGCCTCGTGAAGGGTGCGGCGCAGACCGGTCGTCCGCGCATCCCGGACGTCGTCGAAGGTGATCCGGTGAACGCGGCGTGCGAAATCGGCCAGGCGATTCTGACTGTCCTTCTCCGCCCGGAGGATGCCGGAGGCGGCGCGCGGTCCGCCGTACTTCTCGAACCCGTCGACCTCGAGGACGAGCGAGTGTTCGGGGAACCAGAAGTCCACGCGGGCGACCAGCCTGCCCGTGCCGTCGCGGAACTCGTGTTGCTGGACGTAACCGCTGACACCGAGTTCGAGGAGGGCGAGCAGCACGATCGCTTCGAGAGGTGAACCGGACAGCCCACGCGCGACGGAGAGAAGTCGCCCGGGTTGCCGGCGGGGCGCACGGAAGTGTTCCGCTGTCAGCGCCTCGACGAGAGCCACAGCACGTGATCGACGGATCCCGACGGGAAGAGGATCGAGCGACCACGCGACCGGCCCGTGGGAAATACCGGTCATCACGGCGTCGCCGTACATCGCCCATGTGGGCTCCGAGAACGGGTAGTAGTCCTCGACCGGGGTCGGGAGCTCGGGTGCGCGATGGAGTTCGATCACCTGTTCGGTCCCCGAGGTGGTCGGTCCCCGGTCGAGGACGTGCACCGGCACGACATGGGCGAGGAAGGCCTCGAGCGCGACGATCGTGGTGCGTGCGTCGGTGTCCCGGACGAGGTCGGCAACCGTCTGCACCGCGGTGGTGCTACGCACTCGACCACCCGCACCGTCGGGGCGGAGAACGTCGATCGCCGTGATCGCCTCGGTGGGAAGATCTCTGCGGTGACGGACACCGAACGCACTCGGGCCGCTCCGGGACGGGTGCGAGAGTTCGAGCACGCCGGGGGCGTGACGCCTCGAGGAGCCGAATACGGGAAGCCCCCACAACCGGGCCG
Organism: Brevibacterium samyangense; assembly: GCF_039529845.1. NCBI lineage: Bacteria > Bacillati > Actinomycetota > Actinomycetes > Micrococcales > Brevibacteriaceae > Brevibacterium > Brevibacterium samyangense. Next base: position 154,884 of record NZ_BAAANO010000015.1, read on the forward strand.
CACTCGTATGGCTGACGGTGTCCGCGGCCGAGACTCCGGTACCTGCGAGAACGCGGCCGAGGAGCGAGGCGCGGACGAGCCGACGCGAGAACGTTTCGGGTCCGGTGAGGGCTGCGCGGTCGACGAGAAGTTCGGGGGCGTCGACGAAGGAATGCGTCCACTCGTGATCGGGTTCGTGGCAGTGCTTGACGACTTCGAACACGCCGCGACGGCTGAACGGAGACAACAGGTCAATGCGAGGGTGCGGGCACCGGAGCCGATGCCGAGCGCTTCGGAATCAGCACGAACGAAGACGTTGAGCATGCTCCGAGCGTGGGCGGTGGAGAAGCGTGGCGCCACTGTCGCCGCGTCGCTGTGGACAACGGCACCGGTTGCCAAGTGCCTGTGACCTTCGGTGGCTGAAACCCGCAGTGGCGAAGAGAGGCGAGTGCGGCCGGCCGTTGGGGAACGAGGAGAACCGAGTCGTGGGCGTGCGGCGGACGCGGCTCATGACGTGCCCCGCCGGGGCCTGACTCGCGCGTGGTCGCGACGGAGCCCGGGGGACCTCGTGGGGTCCGCCCGGGCTCCGTGCAGCGCAGCTCGGATCACGTCATACCGGAACAGATCCGGCCGTGCCGGGTTCCGACTCAGTTCCAGTAGCCGATGACCCACATCCAGGCGCCACCGACGGTGGTCCAGATGAGGATGACGACGACCGCCATGATGAACGAGACCTTGAACCATTCGCTCACCTTCACGTAACCGGAACCGTAGATGACACCCGAGGGTCCGGACGAGTAGTGGGTGAGGGCGCCGAAGAGGTTGCCGATGAAGCCGAACACCGCTGCTGCGAAGAGCGGGGGAGCGCCGGCGGCCACCGCGGCACCGAGGAACACGGCGTACATCGCGACGATGTGTGCGGTGTTCGAGGCGAAGAGGTAGTGCGACCAGAAGTAGACGAGGGTGAGGATCGCGAAGGCGACGACCCACGGCAGACCGGAGACCGCGCCGGAGACCGCGTCACCGACCCACGTGATGACACCGAGATCGCTCAGGTGCGTCGCCATACCGACGAGCACCGCGAAGAAGATGAAGGTGTTCCACGCCGAGGCGTTCTTCGCCATGTCCTTCCAGGTGAGGACCTTGGTGACGAGCAGGATCGCGATGCCGACGAAGGCGGCGGCGGTCGCATTGATGCCGAGCGTCGAACCGAGGACCCACATGAGGAGGAGGAGGACGAAGGTGCCGGTCATGATCCACTCGCCGGCGGTCATCGGGCCCATCTCCCTGAGGCCTTCCTTGGCCATGCGCGGAGCGTCCGGGGTGCTCTTCTCGGTCGGGCCGTACACCTTGGTCATGACCCACGGGACGACGGCGAGGCTCACGAGACCCGGAACGATCGCGGCGAGCGCCCAGCCGCCCCACGTGAGGTCGATGCCCATGTCGGCGGCAGCGGACTGCGCGACCGGGTTACCGGCCATGGCGGTGACGAACATCGCCGAGGTGATGGTGTTGACGAAGGCTGCGGTGAACGCGAGGTACGAACCGAGCTTCTTGCGCGACTCGTCGGACTCCGGGGTGGAACCCTGGACCTCGGCGATCGAACGGATGATCGGGTAGACGACGCCACCCGCACGCGCGGTGTTCGACGGGGTCGCGGGGGAGAGGATGAAGTCGGTGATCGCGAGGCCGTAGGAGATGCCGAGCGGGGACTTGCCCATGAGCGACACGAACAGGAGCGCGATACGCCGACCGAGACCCGTGATGAGGAAGCCGTCCGCGATGAAGAAGGCCGCCACGATGAGGAGCACCGTGGAGTTCGCGAAGCCCTGGAGGGCCTCGCCCTCGCCCACGTCCATCGACCCGGTGATCATCGCAGCGGCGAGGGCGATGAGGCAGATGGACGGGGTCGGCAGCACCTGCAGGATGAGCGCGAGGATGGTGCCGACGAAGATGCCGAGCATGTGCATGCCGCGGGGATCCATGTCCCCCTGCGGCGGGATGAACCAGATGACGAGGGTGACCACGAGGATCGCCGCGATCTGGGTGGTGGGCTTGATCCACTTCTTGCCGGTTCCGCCGGCCGCGGAGGTGGAGGATGACTGAGAGGTGGCGGCACCCTGTGCGGCTGTCGCGGTTGCTTTGCCAGTACTCATGGCTGCTGACGCTCCCCTGGTGGTCCAGGACTCGATCCGATACTCGCGGGACCGTTAGTCGGAACTGCCCCCACACGAAAAAGTGTAAACCCACAGACTCCCACATGTCACCACATAGGACGGTGTTCTCAGAAACAGATTTCCCTGCGCAACGGACCCCGCCGGACAAACGCCGAGGCGCCCCTCGGATCCGCGAGAAATCGGGGATCCGAGAGGCGCCTCGGGTGCTCTGAGACCGCCGACCTCAGAACGTCTGCCGCCTCACTTGCGTGCGTTGACGGCCTCGGTGGCCTGCGGGAGGACGGTGAAGAGGTCACCGACGACACCGAAGTCCGCGAGTTCGAAGATCGGAGCTTCCTCGTCCTTGTTGATGGCGACGATGTTCTTCGAGGTCTGCATGCCGGCGCGGTGCTGGATCGCACCGGAGATGCCGTTCGCCACGTAGAGCTGCGGGGAGACGGTCTTGCCGGTCTGGCCGACCTGGTTGGAGTGCGGGTACCAACCGGCGTCGACGGCGGCGCGGGATGCACCGACGGCAGCGCCGAGGGAGTCGGCGAAGGCCTCGACGGGACCGAAGTCGCCGGCGGTGCCACGGCCGCCGGAGACGACGATCGCAGCCTCGGTGAGGTTCGGGCGACCCGAGGCCGGCTTCTCCTCGACGGAGACGACCTTGGCGGTCTTCGCGGCGTCGGACGGAGCGAAGGACACGGCCTCGACCGCGCCGGCACCGGCGTTCGCCTCGGGGGCGATCGAGTTGCCCTTGACGGCGATGATCGGGGTGCCCGCGGTGACCTTGCCGGTCACGGTGAAGGAACCGGCGAACACCGACTGGGTGGCGGAGAGGTCGTCGCCGACCGCGACGGCGTCGGTGATGAGGCCCGAGCCGGTGCGCACGGCGGCGCGAGCGGCGACCTCACGGCCCTCGGCGGTCGCCGGCACGAGGACGGCGGCCGGCTGACGGGTCGAGATGAGCTCTGCAAGGAGCTCGGCCTGCGGTGCCACGAGGTACTCGGAGTAGGCCGCGTCGGAGGCGACGAGGACCTTCTCCGCGCCGTACTCGGCGAGCTGCGGTGCCGCGGCCTCGGCCTTGCCGGCGTCGCCGACGAAGAGCGCGACGGGCTCGCCGTGGGCCTTGGCGATCGTGAGGAGTTCGAGGGTGGACTTGCGTACCGCGCCGTCCACGTGGTCGACGAGAACGAGAACTTCAGACATTTTCAATCTTCTCTTTCGAAGTGGAGGGACGGGTCAGACGAGCTTCTTGGACGCGAGCCACTCGACGAGCTTGGTGCCGCCGTCGCCCTCGTCGGTGATGATCTCACCGGCGGTGCGGGCCGGGCGCTCGACGACCTCGAGCACCTCGGTCGAGGACACGACGTCGTCGGCGGAGAGGCCGATCTCGTCGAGTTCGTACTCCTCGAGCGGCTTCTTCTTCGCCGCCATGATGCCCTTGAAGGAGGGGTAGCGGGGCTCGTTGATCTGGTCCGTCACGGACACGAGGGCCGGGAGGGACACCTCGATGTGCTGCGAAGCGGTGTCGCCGTCGCGGCGGATCTTCGCGACACCACCGGAGACCTCGAGGGTCGAGGCCTGGGTGGCGGCGGGGCGGCCGAGGATCTCGGCGACCATGACGGGGACGACGGACATCTGGCCGTCGGTGGAGGCGAGGCCCGTGAGGACGAGGTCCACGGGACCTTCCTCCTCCTCGACCTTCTTCACGCCGGCCGCGAGGACCTTCGCGGTGGCGAGGGCATCGATGCCCTCGAGTGCGTCGTCGCAGATGTGCACGCCGGAGTGGGCGCCCATCTGGAGGGCCTTGCGCACCGCATCGACGGCGTCGTCGGGTCCGACGGTGAGCGCGATGACCTCTGCGTCGTCCTCGTCCTCGGCGATCTTGAGGGCTGCTTCGATCGCGTACTCGTCGAGCTCCGAGAGGAGGCCGTCGACGGAACGATCCACAGTGTTGTCGGACTCGAAGGTACGGTCTCCGGCTGCGTCCGGGACGTACTTGACAAAAGTGACAATCCGCATGGGAGTGATTTTTCCTTCCTGAGAACCAGGGTTGGGGCCAGGCGACACGGGTTGTGACGTGGATGACCTTCCGCAAAGATTCTCTTACGTTATCAAGAGGCGATGACGCCTGCGTCCACGAGACGCCCGAGTTCGGCGGACTCCAGGCCGAGGCGCTCGGAGAGCACGGCGTGGGTGTCCGAACCGAAGGTCGTGGGACGTTCGTCGAACAGGTATTCCCCGTCCATCCGGATGGGGTTGGCGGCCACGAGCATGGTGCCCAGGGCCTCGGACTCGATGCTCCTGACGACGCCGGACCCATCGGAGTCGAGGACGCTCTGCGCGACCTCGCCCATCGATGCGTACGGTGCCCACAGCACACCGGAACCCTCGAGGTCCGTGGTGATCCGTTCGGCGGTTCGGGACGCGAACCAGGGACGGAACAACGACTCGAGGAGGTCGCGGTACGTGTACCGATCGGTCTCCTCGGAGAAGTCGGTGGAGAGGGAGGCCTCGAGCGCGGTCACGACGTCGGTCATGCCGGTGACCTTCACGAGGTTGCCCCACTGGCGACGGGTGATCGCGGTGATCATGACGTAGCGACCGTCCGCCGTCCGGAAATCGGAACCGAAGGAACCGAAGATGTGATTACCGTGCTTGGCGCGTTCACCGGCGGGCTGGAGGGTCTCCGTGTACCACCCGAGGTTCGCGACGCCGGCGAGGGCGATGTCCTTGAGCGCGATCTCCTCGTAGATCCCCTCACCGGTGGTCGCCCGGCGGAACAGACCGGTGACGACGGCCGTGACCGCGGCCTGACCGCACACGAGGTCCCACGCGGGTAGGGCGTGGTTGCCCGGTCCGGGCGAGCCCACCTCGCCGGTGATGAGCGGAATGCCCACCTCGGCGTTCACGGTGTAGTCGACGCCGGGGCCGCCGTCTGCCGATCCCTGGACCTTCACGTGGACGAGGTCCGCGCGACGGGCGCGGAGGACCTCGTCGGAGAGGAACGGTCGGCCGACGTTGTTGTCGACGAAGACGCCGGCGTTCTCACCGGGCGAGGTGATGAGCGCCTGGGCGAGCTCCTGACCCTCCTCGCTGCGGAGGTCGATCGCGACCGAGCGCTTGTTCCGGTTGAGGGTGCCCCAGTAGATCGAGCGGCCCTCGTCCGTGATCGGCCAGCGGTCGATGTCCGGACCGCCCTTGATCGGGTCGATCTTCACGACCTCCGCGCCCAGCTGGCTGAGCGCGAGGGTCGAGGAGGGCCCTGCGACGAAGGAGTCGTTCTCGAAGACGGTGATCCCCGCGAGCGGCTTGACCGTCATCTCAGGCGTCGATCCGCTCGAAGACGGCCGCGAGGCCCTGGCCGCCACCGATGCACATGGTCTCGATGCCGTAGCGGGCACCGCGGCGCTCCATCTCGCGGAGCATGGTGGTGAGGATGCGGACGCCGGTCGCACCGACCGGGTGGCCGAGCGAGATGCCGGAACCGTTGACGTTCATGCGCTCGAAGTCGTCCTTGCCGAAGCCCCACTCGCGGGTGCAGGCGAGGGCCTGGGCGGCGAAGGCCTCGTTGAGCTCGATGAGGTCCATGTCCTTCATCGTGAGGCCGGCGCGGCCGAGGGCCTTCTCGACGGCGGGGACCGGGCCGATGCCCATGATCTTCGGGTCGACACCGGCGACGCCCCAGCTCACGAACCGGGCGAGCGGCTTGAGGCCGAGGGCCTCCGCCTTCGCGCGGGTGGTGACGATGCAGGCGGCCGCGCCGTCGTTCTGACCCGAGGCGTTGCCGGCGGTGACGGTCGCCTCCGGGTCGTCCTTGCCCATGATCGGGCGGAGCTTCGCGAGGGACTCGAGCGAGGCGCCCGGGCGGATGTGCTCGTCGGTGACGATCTGCTGTTCGGGGGTCTTGCGGGTCGCGGCGACGGTGACCGGCACGATCTCCTCGGCGAAGCGGCCGTCGGAAGCCGCAGCAGCGGCCCGGCGGTGCGACTCGACCGCGAGCTCGTCCTGCTCCTGGCGGGAGATGCCGTACTTCCGACGGAGGTTCTCCGCGGTCTCGATCATGCCGCCGGGGACCGGGTAGTACTCGCCGCCGGCGGTGAGCCGGCCACGGACGAGGGAGTCCTTGAGTTCGACGTTGCCGCCGCGGATGCCCCAGCGGATGTTCTCGTTGAAGAAGGGGGCGCGTGACATGGTCTCGGCGCCACCGGAGATCACGAGATCGGCACCACCGGTGACGATCTCCGCCATTCCGTCGATGACGGCCTGAAGTGCGGAACCGCACCGGCGGTCGACCTGCTTGCCGGGGACGGTGACGGGCAGTCCCGCGTTGAGCGCGACGACGCGACCGAGGGCCGGGGCCTCCATCTGCGGGTAGCACTGACCGAAGATGACGTCGTCGATCTGCTCCGGGTCGATACCGGTGCGGGAGACGATTTCCTTGACGACCGTGGTGCCGAGGACCTCGGGGGCGATGTCCTTGAACTGACCGCCGTAACCGCCGACGGCGGTGCGCAACGGTTCACAGATGACGATGTCCTCGGACATGGATTCTCCTCCAGAGAGTGTGCGGACCGGTGGAGTGGAACGCCATCGGTCGTGGGTGCCTCGCGGTCGCGATCGTCGATCCGTCCGTCACTTCCGTGTGGCGTCCTGATCGATCGTTCGGTGCCTACTCTGGCACGGCGATTATTTCCGTGCAAGTGCCCAGTCGCGGAGGATTGGTGCTTCGAAAAGAAATAATCAACGCGTGCCGGGAGTGGCCCCGGTCACTGCGCCCTGTGCACCGCCCACTGTACGTGGCGGCACGGACACGTGCGTCATCGGGGTACCGGCCCGGGTGGTGGGCCCGGTACCGGCCCGGGTGGTGGTCCGTCGGCCCCGTCACTCGATGGTCGGCAGCGCGGTCTCCGCGGCCCGGATCACCTCGTGGAGGGCCGGATTGTCGTCGTCCTCCCGGTGAGCGAGGTACACGCGGATCGGATCGTGCTCGACCTCGAGGGGCACGGTGACGAGATTGGCGTCGTTCATCGACCCGGCGACCGAGTCGTAGGTGATCGCGATGCCGAGTCCGGTGGACACGAGTGCCATCACCATCCAGGAATCGGGTGCCTCCTGGATGACGTTCGGGGTGAATCCGGCGCGGAACGCCCAGTGCTGGATGAGTTCGCGCATGCTCGACGTCGGGTTCGTCGGCAGGAGGATGAGCTCCTCCTCCGCGAGTTCCGTGATGTCGATGGAGGACCGGCCCGCGAAGCGGTGGTCCGCGTACACGACGACGACGGGGCGTTCGATCATGACCGGTCGGCCGGTGATCCGCGGGGGCGGGGCCTGCCAGCGGACGAGTGCGAGGTCGAGGGTCGAGTCGATGAGTCCGGCGAGCGCCTCGTGGGCGAAGGTCGAGGACTCGAGGCGCAGGGAGATGCCGGGGCGGCGTCGGCGGGACACCTCGGCGATCCGGGCGACGAGCTTGTGCGAGGATGCACCGGCGAAGCCGAAGCGGACGTGCCCGATCTCCCCGTGGGTCGCGAGTTTGATGGATTCGCGGGCGGTGTCGCAGCTCGCGAGCACCTCCCGGGCGGGTTCGACGAGCGCCTGACCGGCGGGGGAGAGGGTGACCGAGCGGGTGGTGCGACGGAAGAGGTCGGCGCCGAGTTCGCGTTCGAGCTGCCGGATCGTCCGGCTGAGCGGCGGCTGTGCCATCCCGAGGCGGTCAGCGGCCCGGCCGAAGTGGAGCTCCTCTGCCACGGCGAGGAAGGCCCGTATCTGGTGGATCTCCATGTCGTCCTTGAGTCCGGGGACCCCGGCGGGGTCGCGCTGAATTTCCAGCATTATTGCATAAATGAGAACAAATGGCAGTGGTATTTGTGTTCGCAATGACTTAATGTGATCGGGACCGCGACGCCGGTCACATCCCCGTCCGCACTACGGAAGCTCTCATGAACAAGGACAAAGTCGTCTCGCTGTCTGAGGCTGTCGCTGCGCACGTGCACTCCGGTGACACGATCGCAATCGAAGGGTTCTCCCACCTCATCCCCTTCGCCGCCGGCCACGAAATCATCCGTCAGGGCATCACCGATCTCACCTTCTGTCGGATGACCCCCGATCTCCTCTGCGACATGATGCTCGCCGCCGGGTCCGTCTCGCGGCTCGTGTGCTCGTTCTTCGCCTCGGGCTCGGCCGGTTCCCTCCACGAGGTCCGTCGCCGCCTCGAGCAGCACGATCCCGCCCCGCTGCCGATCGAGGAGTACAGCCACCACGCCATGGTGCTGCGGTACCACGCGGGTGCGGCCCGGCTGCCCTTCATGCCGATCCGCTCCTTCGCCGGTTCCGATCTGCCGAAGGTGAATCCCGACATCCGCCTCGTCGAGGATCCGTACACCGGTGGGACGACCTACGTGGTCCCACCCCTCAACCCGGACGTGACGATCGTCCACGCGCAGCGCGCGGACCGGGCCGGGAACGCCCAGATGTGGGGCATCACCGGCGTCCAGCAGGAGGCCGTCTACGCCGCGGACCGCGCGATCGTCGTCGTCGAGGAGATCGTCGAACCCGAGGTGGTCCGCGCCGATCCCAATCGCACCCTCATCCCCGCCCATGCCGTCGACGCGGTCGCCGTCGTCCCGCAGGGTGCCCACCCCTCGTACGTCCAGGGTTCCTACGACCGCGACTGCGCCTTCTACCGCGAATGGACGCCGATCTCGAAGGATCCCACCCGGCTGCGGGAATGGATCGACACGCACATCCGCGGCACCGCGGACCACGAGGAGTACCTCGATTCGATCGGCCGCGAGCGGATGGCCGGGCTCGCCGTTGCGCCGCGCCCGTCCGGATCCGTCGACTACGGCCGCCGCATTCTCGAAGGGAGCCCGGCATGAACACGTCCCCCACCACGACAGGCGCTCCCGCGCCCTCCACCGCCGAGGCACCCCACGGTCCCGGCACCACCACCCCGGCCGCGGCCACCGCTGCCGACTACACGCAGACCGAGCTCATCGTCTGCGCCGCCGCGAAGATGCTCGCCGGGAAGGGCACGGTGTTCGCCGGGATCGGCCTGCCGACGCTCGCGGTCGACCTCGCGCACCGCACCGTCAACCCGGACGTCGAGCTCATCTACGAGTCCGGTGTCTCCGGCGCCCACCCGGAGGCCATGGCCGAGGGCATCGCCGATTCCGTCGTCGTCTCCGGTGCCGAGGCGGTCGTCACCATGCAGGCCCTGTTCGGCTATGTGCTCCAGGGCGGCAATGTCGACGTCGGGTTCCTCGGCGCGGCGCAGATCGACCGGCACGGGTCGCTCAACACCTCGGTGATCGGCGACTGGGAGAAACCGCAGGTCCGTCTGCCCGGTTCCGGGGGCGCGACCGACATCATGGCGAACGCGGGGGAGATCTTCGTCATCATCCGTCGGCACGACCACTCCTCGTTCCCCGCGGCGCTCGACTTCGTCACGTCACCCTCGCCCGTGCGGGCGCGGGAGGCCGGGGTCGGGATCCAGCCGCAGGGGCACGGCGTGAGCGTCGTCATCACCCCGCTCGGAGTACTGCGACGGGAGGACACGTACGGTGAGCTCGTGCTCACGCACGTCCACCCCGGCGTCACCGTCGACGAGGTCCGGGCCGCGACCGGCTGGGACCTGCAGGTCGCGGACGACGTGCGCACGACGGCCGAACCCACCGCGGAGGAGGTGCGGCTGCTGCGCGAGGAGATCGACCGCGTGCGGCTGTACCTGCGCTGACCCGCACCCCCCCCACCGGAGCCGTGTCGCTCCGCCCCGGGGTTCCACCGAAGACGTCTCGGACGAGTACGAGTGTCCGAACCGAACAAGAGAAGGTACTACGTGAACGACAAGGCCCAGGAGTTGCGGGAGATGTTCGGGCGGACCGGGAACGGTCCGCTCGCGGGGATCATCGTGGCGGACTTCGCCCGTGTGCTCGCCGGTCCGATGGCGACGATGATGCTCGCCGACCTCGGCGCGACGGTCATCAAGGTCGAGTCCCCCGGCGGTGACGACACCCGCTCGTGGACTCCGCCGAAGCGGGGCGAGGACGCGACGTACTACCTGTCGATCAATCGCAACAAGGTCGACATCGTCCTCGACTTCCGCGATGCCGAGGACCTCGCGCTCGCCCGGGAACTCGCACGCCGGGCGGATGTGCTCGTCGAGAACTTCAAGCCCGGTGGTCTGAAGAAGTACGGGCTCGACTACGACACGGTCGCGGAGTCGAACCCGACGGTCGTCTATTCCTCCGTCACCGGATTCGGCTCGCACAACCCGATGCCCGGTTACGACCTCCTCGTCCAGGGCCTCTCCGGCTTCATGAGCATCACGGGCTCCCCGGACGGCGAACCGCAGCGAGCCGGCGTCGCGATTTTCGACGTGATGACGGGTCTGCACACGACGATCGGCATCCTCGCGGCGCTCCAGCACCGGAGCAACACGGGCGAGGGGCAGAAGGTCGACACGAACCTCCTGTCCTCGGCGCTCTCGGGGCTCGCGAACCAGACGAGCGCGTACGTCGCCGGTGGTGTCGTGCCGAAGCGCATGGGCAACGCCCACCCGAGCGTCTACCCGTACCAGCCCTTCGAGACCGGCGAGGGCGAACTCATCATCGCGTGCGGCAACGGCACGCAGTTCGCGGTCCTCGCCGAGGCCTGCGGGCATCCCGAGTGGACGACGGACCCCCGGTTCGCGAAGGCCGGCGACCGCAACGCCAACCGTGAGGAGTTCCAGCCGCTCCTGCTCGAGGCACTCTCGCACAGGTCCGCGCAGGAGTGGTACGAGGTCCTCTCCGCAGCCGGGATGCCGTGCGCCCCGATCAACACGATCGAGCAGGGTGTGCAGTACGCGGAGAGGATCGGCCTGGAGCCGGTCGTCGAGGTCGGTGACGCCGCGCGCACCATCCCGACCGTCCGCAACCCCATCACCCTCTCGAAGTCGCCCGTCTCCTACGACCTCGCGCCCCCGGCCCTCGGCCAGGACGACGAGGCGGTCCGTCGGTGGCTCTCCGAGTCCTGGGACTGAACGAACCGGGCGCTGCCGCCCGCCGGACC
>NZ_BAAANO010000015.1:166097-172216 GCF_039529845.1 Brevibacterium samyangense
CGCCTCGGCGGCTCTGCGGGCAGGGCACCGGCCCTCGGTGCCGGGGCCGGTCCCACAGGTGGGATATAACCATGAGGAGAGCTGAATCACAGGACGGAGCTGGTCGACGATGACGGACGTGGCGCGGGAGCCGGGGACCCGGGAACCGGGCGGGCTCGCGTACGTCGCGCTGCTCGCGACGACGACGATCGGCACGCTCTCGGGCAACGTCATCAACGCACCGCTCCACCGGATCCGTACCGAGTTCGGGGCGAGCGACAGTCAGGCGGTGCTCGCGGTCGCGTCCTTCACCATCGCAATGGTGATCTTCGTGCCGTTCACCGGGTGGCTGTGCGACCGGTTCGGCACCGTCCGGATCCTCGGTCTGGGGCTCGCGACGATGGTCCTCGCGCAGATCGTCGCCGCGTTCTCGATGAACCTCGAGATGCTCGTCGCGATGCGCGTCCTCCAGGGCATCGCCTGCTCGACGTTCCCGCCGGGCGTCCAACGGGCCCTCGTGCAGTTGTTCCCCTCGAAGGGGGCGGCGGCGATGGCGGCGTGGGCCTCGGCGATCGGGGTCGGGCAGGCGGTCGGTCCGCCGGTCGGGGGTCTCATCTCGGATCTCGTCGGCTGGCGCGGGGTCTTCGTCTTCCAGGCGGCACTGTGCACCGTCGTCGCACTCGTCGTTCTCCTCCGCGTCCCGCAGGTGCCCGGGACGCGTGCCCCGATCAACGGCCTCGGGATGACCGTCCTCATGCTCGCGATGGGTTCGTTGTCGCTCGCGGTGACACTCGTCGGGCAGCGCGCGGACTGGCGGGTCGAACTCACGGTCGGCGTGCTCGCCTCGGTCCTGCTCGCCACCTACGTGTTCCTCGCCGCCCGGCACCCGGAGCGACTCCTCGAGCCCCGCTCGCTCCTCGAACGGCGGTACGTGCGCGCGACGATGTCCGCCGGTTCCACGATGCTCATCATGGGTGTGTGCCTCGTGAGCATGCCGCTCTACCTCGGGGAGACGCTCCATCTCTCGCCCGGGCCCGTCGGCTTCGTCATGTTCGCGATGGCCCTCGCGATGGCGCTCTCCGGCCGTCTCATCGCCCGGCTGGGGGATCGCTACTCGCTCCGGGTCGTCATCGAACTCGGTCTCGTCGTCCTCGTCGCCGCTCCGCTCGTCCTCGGCTGGTGGACCGGGCGTGAGGTGAGCGCGGATCCCGGGACCGGGGAGGTCGTCACGCGGGTCGTCGGGATCATCGTCATCCTCGTCGTCATCGGATGTGCCCTCAACGCGGCGCAGAGCACGGCGGCGTACTCGATCTCCCGCTCGAAGGCGGCGAAGAACTCGATGGCGTTCGGCATCCACAACACCTCCCGTTTCATGGGCATGGCCACCGGTTATGCCTGGGCGGCACTCGTCTACCCGCTCGACAACGCGCTCCTCCTGTACGGCGGGGTGTCGATGGTCGGCTTCGCCGCCCTCATGACCGTCGTCATCGGCGGGCCGCTGCGCCAGGGGCAGTAGCGGACGGCGCCTCACATACGCCGAGGCGCGGGCCGGGATTCCCGGTCTCCGCGCCTCGGTGGGGTGGTGGGTGCCCGGTGGGGGCGCCTCGGCCGGTGAGGGATTGGGGGGTTCAGACGCCGCCGACGAGGCCCTTGCCGCCGTCGAGGACGAGGACCTGGCCGGTGATCCAGGAGGCGTCCTCCGAGAGGAGGAAGGCGGCCGCGGCCGCGATGTCCTCCGGGGTACCGAGGCGCTTGAGCGGATAGCTCGCCGCGACCTTCTCCTCGCCGGCCTCGTAGAGCTTCTCCGCGAACTTCGTCTTCACGACCGCGGGGGCCACGCCGTTGACGCGGATGTCCGGGCCGAGCTCCATCGCGAGTTGTTTGGTGATGTGGATGAGCATCGCCTTCGAGGAGCCGTAGAAGCCGATCCCTTCGGGCTGGCCGAGGCCGGCGACGGACGCCACGTTGAGCACCGATCCGCCGCGCTCGGCGAACGAGGCCCGGTACACCTTCTGCGTCCAGGACAGGGCCGAGAGGTCGTTCACCTCGACGACCTTGCGGGCCGCACCGAGGTCGAGGTCGATCATGGGGCCGTACACGGGGTTGATCCCGGTGTTGTTGACGAGGAGGTCGACGGGGCCGAACGCCTCCGTCACCTTCGCGATGGCCTCGTCCTGGTGCTCCGGGTTGTCCGCCTTCCCGGCGAGGGCGACGGCGCGGTCCGTGCCGAGCTGTTCGACCGCGGCATCGAGGGCCTCCTGGCCGCGGGCGGTGATGAGGACTTTCGCGCCCTCGTCGACGAGGCGCTGTGCGATCCCGAGGCCGATACCCCGAGAGGCGCCCGTGACGATCGCGACCTTGTTCTCGAACCGACGTGACATGAACTCTCCTTCGAGTCTGTGGACGCTGCCCGGTGTTCCGAGCGGCGCGGAACGGTGCGGCAGGAGCGTTCGTCCTCGAACGCTGCCGAACGATCGTTCACCACAGTACTGAAAAGTTCGCGTGCGTACGGAAAAAGTGCGGTCACTGCACGTCGCGGAAGAACCAGCAGCGGTCCGCGGGGTCCGTCGTGTCGAGCAGATCCTCCTCGATCCCACCGAAGGAGTAGGGCGAGGGATCGCCCGGCTCGAGGACGACGAAGCCGGCGCGGTGGAGGAACGAGGCCCGCGTCTCGGGGCACGCTCCGGTGAGGAGCGCGCGCGTGGGCAGCCCCGCCTGCGGGAGGATCTGCGGGAGCAGACCGAGGAGCACGGTCGCGAGTCCCTTGCTGCGGAAGTCCTCGGCGGTCGCGAGGGCACGGACGAAGAGGGCAGTGCCGTTGTCGTAGCTCACCGCGGAGACGATCGCGACCGCGGCGAGGGTGCCGTCGGCGGTGCGGGCGACGAGTCCCGAGGCCTGGGCCGCGAGGCGGAACTCCGGCAGGTCGAGCGCGTTCCGCACGAGCGCCTCGACCCCGGCGCGGCCCTCGTCGACGAGCATGTCGAAACCGAACCCCTCGTCGACGAGCGCCCGGGCGTACCGCATGTGGCGCTTCTTGACGGCGTCGTTGTGGAGTCCGGGGTACAGCTCGGCCATGGGGTCCTCTTCGGTCGGGTCGTGCGCCGCGGTCGCGGGCGACGTCCACGGTAGTCGTTCCGCGACCGGGGACGGTGCGGATTCAGGACAGCGTGAGGTACGCGGTGATCATCGCCGCGGCCGAGGCTCCGGCTGCCGCTGCGTTCATCGCCCGCATTCTCGGATCCGTCACCGTTCCCGCGGCCCACACGCCCGGTACGGCGGTCGTGCTCATGGCGTCGACGGGGATCGTGCCGTCGGGAGCGAGGAAGGACCCGGCGGGCCCGGCCGATCCGCCTGTGACGGCCTCGGCTGTGGTGGAACCGAGAGCGGCGAGCGGGGCGAGGAAGCCGCTGTTCGGAGTCGCGTCCGCGTGGGCGATGAGGGTTTCGTACTCGGCAGTGGTCCCGTCGACGAACATGGTGCGGACCCGCGGCATCCCGATGGTCGCGCCACCGTGCGGGAGCGCCGTCGTCCCGGCGGCGACGGAGGAGAGCGGCACCGGTGCGATCGTGGCTCCGAGTCCCGCGAGTTCCTCCACCCGGTCGGACGCCAGGGGCGCGTCCGACAGCACCGTGAGATCGTCGGTCCACCTGCCGAGGAGGCGCAGTTTCATGGCATCGATCCCCGGTTCCGCAGAGGCGAGAAGGGCGACCGGCCGGTCTACGATGCGAGCGCCGTCGAGCGCCGTTGAGCGGCGTTGAGAGGTCGGGGGCGGGCGGCGCGGAATCACCGGCGCCGAGTACGGAGGGGGACGGACGTGGTGACCGACGAGCAGAGGGACGACGGTGCCTCGGGCACGGTGGCCGAGGCGATCGCCGCCGTCGGCCCGCGTCTGCGCGCGTTGCGGGGGAGGAAGGACCTCGGTCTGGCGGCCGTCGCCCGGCGGACCGGGATCTCGGTGAGCACTCTGTCCCGGCTGGAATCCGGCGGGCGGAGGCCGACGCTGGAACTCGTCCTCCCGCTCGCCGAGATGTACGGCACGACGCTCGACGACCTCGTGCGCAGCGCGCGGCCGGCGGACCCACGGGTGCGGAGACCGCAGTTCGCCGTGGGTGCTCGCCTCGTGCAACCCCTGTCGTGGAACCGTGCCGGGCGCAGTACGTATCGCATCCACGTCCCCGGCCACGACACCCGGGTGGAACTCCAACGCCACGAGGGCCACGAATGGCTGTTCGTGCTCAGCGGTCGCCTGCGCCTCGTCATCGACGAGGACGACACGGTGCTCGAGGCGGGTGAGGCCGCGGAGTTCTCGACCCTGCGCGGTCACTGGTTCGGGAGTACCGGCGACGGGCCGGTCGACGTCATCAGTCTGTTCTCCTCCGAGGGCGAGAAGGTGCACGTGCGGTCGTACGAGGACGAGGACGAGGACGAGGACCAGGGCGAAGACGGGGACGAGGAACGCGGTGGCGGCGCTCCGGAAGGCGCCGAAACGGCTCCCGCGGGTGGCGCAGACCGGGCGTGACCCGTATGTCGCTCGCGCTAGAAGGCGGTAGAGGGCCGTAGCGTGGGCCCATGGACCCGATTCGCAATCCCTATGCGCCGGGGGCGGGGCAACGCCCGCCGGAACTCGCCGGGCGCGACGCCGAGCTCGACATGTTCCAGGTGGTGCTCGAACGCATCGCCCGCGGTCGTCCCGAACGTTCCCTCGTGCTCACCGGTCTGCGTGGCGTGGGCAAGACGGTCCTCCTCAACTCCCTCCGGTCCTCCGCCGTGCGTGCGCGGTGGGGAACGGGGAAGATCGAGGCACGGCCGGGCGCGGATCTGCGCAGGCCCCTGTCCGCGGCACTCCACCAGGCGGTCCGGGAACTCTCGATCCGGGACGAGGAATCGAGGCGCCACGTTCTCGGTGAGCTCAAGGCCTTCGCGCAGCGCAGCGCGGGCGAGGGGTCGAAGCTCCGTGACAAGTGGCAGCCGGGGATCGACGTCCCCGCGGTGACCGGACGTGCGGACTCCGGTGACATCGAGATCGACCTCGTCGAACTCTTCGCCGATATCGCCGGGCTCGCCCAGGACGTCGGGAAGGGGGTCGCGGTCTTCATCGACGAGATGCAGGACCTCGGCGAGGACGATGTGTCCGCCCTGTGCGCGGCGTGCCACGAGATTTCGCAGCAGGGACTGCCCTTCGTCGTCGTGGGTGCGGGCCTGCCGCACCTGCCGGCGGTCCTCTCGGCGTCGAAGTCGTACTCCGAGCGCCTGTTCCACTACCGCCGGATCGATCGCCTCGCACGGGAGGATGCCGAGCGGGCGCTCCGGGCTCCGGCGCTCGAGGAGGGCGCCGACTACACCGCCGAGGCGCTCGAGGCCCTCTACACGGCGACCGACGGGTACCCCTACTTCGTGCAGGCCTACGGGAAAGCGGCGTGGGACGTCGCTCCCGGCAGTCCGATCACCGCCGAGGACGTCGCGGTTGCTGCGCCGGCGGCGCAGGCGGAACTCGCGGTCGGCTTCTTCGGGTCCCGGTACGAGCGGGCGACACCGGCGGAACGCGAGTACATGCGGGCGCTCGCGGACCTCGAGGGTGTGGCGGGCACGGATGGGGATCCGGCGGGGGTGGCGACGAAGGACCTCGCCGCGGCGCTCGGGAGGAAGCCGCAATCGCTGTCACCGGCGCGGGACGGGCTCATCAAGAAGGGGCTCGTGTACTCGGGGGAGCGCGGGCGGATCGCCTTCACGGTGCCCCACTTCGGCAAGTACCTGCGGGGGCAACCGGAGGAGTGACGGAGCGCCGCGGCGGCCCGATTCCGCAGGCGCGCACACGGGTGAGGAGCACGAGCCGACCAGGAGTGGTGGGCGTCACGATGAAAAGTGCCCCTCTCGAGTTGCGGGGCTGTTTCACCGTGGTCTAGAGTAGTTACTCGTTCGCCCCACGCCGGGGAGAACGCCAACAACAGCCTCAACCAGGCAACCGGCAGAGTGTTTCTGCTGGTGAGAAGGTTGATGAGCGTCTGTTCTTTGAGAACTCAATAGCGTGATCATTGATCGTGATGATGCCGTTTTTTTGCACACGGTCACAGTCCCTTTTGTGGGGTTGTGGGTTGTGTGTCCGGCATGAGTCACGAATACCAATGTACAAGATGACAAAC
>NZ_BAAANO010000016.1:0-2991 GCF_039529845.1 Brevibacterium samyangense
CCCTCCGCGTCTGCGCCACGGCCGTGAGCGCGGCGATGGCCGCCTGCCGGGCGAGCTCGGCCTCGCGTTCCGGGGTGAGCCGTGCGCCGGCCGCCGACCGATCACCGGCAGCGCCCGGAGCACTACCTGGTGTCACGGCCTCCCCACCCCGTGTCACGGCCTCCCCACTCACAGCGGGATGTTCCCGTGCTTGCGGGTCGGCGCGTCGACGTGCTTGTTCGCGAGCGCCCGCAGGCCGCGGACGATCCGGTTCCGGGTCTCCGAGGGCTTGATGACCGCGTCGATGTACCCCTCCTCGGCCGCGAGGTAGGGGTTGAGGAGCTGGTCCTCGTAGTCCTCGACGAGGGACGCCCGCAGTGCCTCGACGTCCTCACCGGCGGCCTCGGCGGCGGCGAGATCGCGACGGTGGAGAATGTTCGCAGCACCCTGCGCGCCCATCACCGCGATCTGCGCGCTCGGCCACGCGAAGTTGAGATCGGCGCCCAACTGCTTCGACCCCATGACGCAGTAGGCCCCGCCGTAGGCCTTCCGGGTGATGAGGGTGATGAGCGGGACGGTGGCCTCGCCGTATGCGTAGATGAGCTTCGCGCCGCGGCGGATGATGCCGCCGAGCTCCTGGTCGGTGCCCGGCAGGAAGCCCGGCACATCGACGAAGGTGAGGATCGGGAAGCCGAAGGCGTCGCAGAAGCGGACGAAACGTGCCGCCTTCTCCGAGGCGTCGATGTCGAGAGTGCCGGCGAGGGCCATCGGCTGGTTCGCGATGATGCCGACCGCTCGGCCCTCGACGCGGGCGAACGCCGTGACGACGTTGGGTGCGAAGAGCTCGGAGGTCTCGAGGACGTCGCCGTCGTCGACGACCGTGCGGACGACGTCGAGGATGTCGTACGGCTGGTTCGCGGAGTCCGGAACGAGCGTGTCGAGTGCCTCGTCCGCGTCCGACACCGTGAGGTCCGCCGGGTGGTCCTCGACCGGCGCGGGGTCGAGGTTGTTCTGCGGCATGAACGACAGGAGGTCGCGCACGTACTCGAGGGCGTCCTCCTCGTCCTGTGCGAGGTAGTGGGCGTTTCCGCTCACGGTGTTGTGTGTGCGTCCGCCGCCGAGTTCCTCGTGGCCGACCTCCTCACCGGTGACCGTCCGGATGACGTCCGGCCCGGTGATGTACATGTGCGAGGTGCCGTCGACCATGATCGTGAAGTCGGTGAGTGCGGGGGAGTAGACCGCACCGCCCGCGGAGGGTCCCATGATGAGGCTGATCTGCGGGATGACGCCCGAGGACTTCACGTTCCAGTGGAAGATCTCCGCGAACAGGGCGATCGAGCTCACGCCCTCCTGGATGCGGGCGCCACCGGAGTCGTTGATGCCGATGATCGGGCAGCCGATCTTGAGTGCGAGCTTCTGCGTCTTCACGATCTTCCGGCCGTTCGCCTCCGCGAGGGAGCCGCCGAGCACCGTGAAGTCGTGGGCGAAGACCGCGACGGTACGTCCGTCGATCGTGCCGAGGCCGCAGACCACGCCGTCGCCGTCCGGACGCTTCTTCTCCATCCCGAACTGGGTGCTGTGGTGCCGGGCGAACTCGTCGATCTCCTGGAAGGAACCGGGGTCGAGGAGCTGATCGATCCGCTCGCGCGCGGTCTGCTTGCCCTTCGCGTGCTGACCGGCGATCGCCTTCTCGTTCCCGGCGTGCGCGGCGGTGCGGCGGGACTCGAACGCGGCGAGGCGTTCGGCCGTCGTCTTCGGGTGCGTCTCAGTCGTCATGCGCCCCAGACTATGCACGGTGGACGCTCGTTGTACCCACTTACCAAACCCACTAAGGTGATCTGGTGCACTTCGAACCCAGCACGTTCTCCCGACTCGCCGCACAGGCCGGGACCCATGTGCCCCGTCTCCAATGGCCCACCGAGCTCACCTCGACGAACGATGTCCTGTCCGATGCACTCACGGACGCCCCCGACCAGTGGCCCGACTACTCGGTGCTCGGCACCGACTTCCAGTCCGCCGGCCACGGTCGCCTCGGACGTACCTGGACGGTGCCGACCACCGGCGCCGTCACCTTCTCGGTTCCCGTGCGCATTCCCCGGGAGTTCCCCCGTGACATGCTCGGATGGCTGCCCCTCGTGACCGGCTGGGCGGTCGCGGACACCGTCCGGACGCAGGGCGTGGACGCCGGTGTGAAATGGCCGAACGACGTCCTCGTGGGCAACCGGAAGCTCTGCGGCATCCTCGTCCGCGCCGTGCCCACCCGTGGGGCGGACGGCTCCGACGACCTCGTCGCCGTCATCGGCATCGGCATCAACGCCGGGTTCACCGAGGCGGACCTCCCGGTCGACACCGCCACCTCCGTCCTCCTCGAGGGAGGGGACCCCGCTCCCGAGGCGCTCGTCCTCGGCGTCCTCACCCGCCTGCAGGACGTCGTCACCGACCTCTTCGCCGCCGGATGCTCCGATCCGGGGTCCGCGATCGCCCGGTCCACCGCGGCTGCTCGTGTCCGTGACCTCATGCTCACCCTCGGTTCCGCCGTCGACGTCGAACTTCCCGGCGGAGCGAGGCTCCACGGCACGGCCACCGACCTCGGCCCGGACGCCTCTCTCGAGGTGCACGACGGAACGCACTCCCACAGCGTGAGCGCCGGCGACGTCGTCCACGCGAGGCCCGCCCGATGAGCGAACGCAGACGACGGTTCTTCGGGCGCCGCGCGGAGAACCGGTCCGGGACCGACCGCGGCTCGGGGAACCGGGGAACGTGGAAGAGCGAGTGGAAACGCGGGAAGCCCCGCAAGCGCGACATGCGGTTCGAGGTGCCCCGCTGGGCAGCCGCCGAGGGCATGCTCACCCTGAGCGATCCGGCTCCGGACCGCGAACGCATCGAGGATTCCTACGAGGAGGTCATGGCCCGCCGCGCCGAGATGGAGCGGAGGGAGGAGGCCGCCCGCCTCGCCGCCCTCGAGGAGCTGCGTGCCGCCTCGGCGACCTCCGAGGTGCCCCTCGTCGTGGA
>NZ_BAAANO010000016.1:3030-46527 GCF_039529845.1 Brevibacterium samyangense
CACCGCCCGCGCCCGAGGCGCCCCGCACTCCGCCGGCCGCCGCGCCGGAGCGGACGGAGACCGGCCGGAACCCGGCGGGCCGGACGACCCCGGTCGCGGGGGAGGCCGCACCGGGAGGAAGCGCCTCGGCCGAGCCGATCCCGGACCGGGCCCAGGGCCCGATGATGCCTGCGGTGGACCCGGACTCGCTCAGCGAGGACGACCGGAAACAGCTCGAGGCGACCGTCGAGCACCTGCGGGAGGCGGCGCAGCACCTCGAGGACGAACTCCTCGGTGGCAAGCGCCAGCTCACCCGCGCGGAGGTCGCGAGCCTCGCGAACGCCTCGGTGCGCAGTGCCCGACAGGTGTGGCGGGCACTCGGGTTCCCGCGCGTGTCCGAGGGGCAGAAGGCATACACGGTCGCGGACGTCGAAGCACTCAGCGACGTCGTCAACATGACCCGCTCGGACGACCTCCTCGACGACGAGACCGCTCTCACCCTCGCCCGCGCGATCGGGCAGACCTCGGACCGCCTCGTCGTGTGGCAGATGGAGGCCCTCGTCGAGTACCTCTCGGACACGAAGGGCCTGAGCGATGTCGAAGCCCGGGCGCAGGCGATCGCGCTCTTCGAGAAGATCGTCGACCCGCTCCAGGACGTCCTCGTGTACGCGTGGCGGCGCAACCTGTCGAACGCCCTCGGCCGGCTCAACGTGAATGTCCCGACGGCGCTCGCGATGGAGAACCGGCAGGGCTGGTACGACTCCTCGATGCCGCTCGCCCGGGCCATCGGGTTCGCGGATCTCGTGTCGTACACGCGTCTTGCGCAGCAGATGGAACCGAAGGAACTCGCGACGATGGTGAAGCGGTTCCAGAACATCGCGTACAACGTCGTCGCGACCGGCGGCGGCCGGGTCATCAAGACGATCGGTGACGAGATCTTCTTCTCCGCGGAGACCCCGCACGCCGGCGCGGAGATCGCCCTCACCCTGAGCGAACGGCTCAAGGAGGACGAGCTCATGCCGGAGTCCCGGGTGGGATTCGCCTGGGGCAAGGTCCTCTCCCGCATGGGTGACATCTTCGGGTCGACCGTCAACCTCGCGGCCCGCCTCGTTGCGGTCGCCGAACCCGGCACCGTCCTCACCGACTGGGACACCGCGCACATCATCAGCCGGACCGACGACTACGTCTTCGGCGACCGGACGGAACTGCATCTCAAGGGACTCGGCGACGTGAGCGTCGTGACGATGTCCCGGGGCACCGCTCCGCCCCTGTCGATCGACGTGTAGCGCGCTCCGCGGTCGCTCCTGCCCTCTCGAGTTCCCCCGCTCCCGTAGGTTCCGCACACAGAAAGGCACACTCCCGCGTGATCCCCACCCCCACGCTCGAATCCCCGCCCGAGGACCGGCTCCTGGCCGATCTGCACGACCTGTCCCGGATCGTCGACCCGGACAAACCCGGGTGGTCCCGTCAGGCCTTCACCGCCTTCGACCGTGACGGTCGTGCCTTCGCCCGCCGTCGGATGGCCGAGGCGGGCCTCGAGACCTGGATGGACGGGGCAGGGAACGTGTTCGGCCTGCTGCGGGGCACGGGTGCCGCCGGCGGCCGGCAGATCATGATCGGCTCCCACACCGACACGGTCGAGAGCGGTGGCCGGTTCGACGGGATCGTCGGTGTTCTCGGGGCGATCGAGGTCGCCCGCCTCCTGCAGGAGTCCGGGGTCACCCTCGCCCACGACCTCGTGGTCGTCGTGTTCTTCGCCGAGGAGGCGAATCCCTTCGGCCTCGGCTGCACCGGGTCCGCGGCGATCACGGGAGTCATCCGCCCCCACCACCTCGACCGCACGGATGTCGACGGGCGCCGGATGGGCGATGCCCTGCCGGACGCCGGGATCGAACCCGAGGAATTCCTCCGGGCGACCTACGACTTCTCGAAGGTGACGGCGTTCCTCGAACTCCACATCGAACAGGGGCCCAACCTCGAGGCCCAGGGCGTGCAGATCGGCGTGGTGGAGACGATCACGGGATTCGCCCGGTTCAGCGCTCTCTTCCGCGGCCGGCAGGACCATGCGGGCACCACCCCGATGGACGTGCGGGCCGACGCCTGCTGTGCGGCCGCCGGCACGATCCTCGCGGTCGAACGGATCGCCGGTGACCGGCCGACGTCCCGTGGCACGTGCGGCATGCTCACCTTCACCCCCATGGCGGTGAACGTCGTCACCGAACTCGCCGAGGTCCGCGGCGAGTTCCGCTCGGACTCCGGCACCTGGCTGCGGGAGGCGGAGCAACGGATCCTCGAGGCAGCGACCGCGGAGGCGTCCACCCGCGGCGTCGAGGTCGAGGTGGAGACCGCCGCCGACGGTGACCCCACCCCGATGACCCCGGGCGTCATGGGCACGATCACCTCCGTCGCCTCCGAGCGGGGCCTCTCCCATGCCCGCATGTTCTCCGGCGCGGGACACGACACGCAGAACATCGCGCTCCACACCGACGTCGGCATGATCTTCGTGCCCTCGGTCGGCGGCCGCAGCCACTGCCCCGAGGAATTCACCGAGACCGCCGACCTCCTCCGCGGGGTCGAGGTGCTCCTCGGCTCCGTCGTCCGCATCGACGCGCAGAACAGCACGGTGCGCAACAACACCTCCCCGGAAGGAGCCACCCGATGACCGCCGTTCCCACCGCTGTCGGATCCCGACTCGCCGGCGATCTGCAGGACCTCGCGGGGATCGTCGATCCCGCTCTCCCCGGCTGGTCCCGTCAGGCGTTCAGCAGCTACGACATCGCCGGTCGCCACCACGCGAAGGGGCTCATGGAGGCCGCCGGCATGGAGACCCGGATCGACGGTGCCGGCAACGTCATCGGCGTCCTGCCCGGTGACGGCACCGCCGGCGGGCGGCAGATCATGCTCGGCTCGCACACCGACACCGTCGAGGGCGGCGGCCGCTTCGACGGCATCATCGGTGTCCTCGGCGCGATCGAGGTCGTCCGACTCGTCCGCGAGTCCGGGATCCGCCTCCACCACGACCTCGTGGTCGTCGTGTTCTTCAACGAGGAGGTCAACCGCTTCGGCATGATCTGCTCGGGCTCCCACGCCTTCGCCGGGGTCCTCCCGCAGTCGGCGCTCGCCCTCGAGGACGACCACGGCACGGCGATGGGCGACGCTCTCCTGCCCGAGGCCGGGATCGACCCGAACGCGATGCTCGACGCCCGCTACGACCTCTCGAAGGTGACGGCGTTCCTCGAGCTCCACATCGAACAGGGCCCCAACCTCGAGAACGAGGGTGTGCAGATCGGCGTCGTGGAGACGATCACCGGTATCTCGCGGTTCACCGCACTGTTCTCCGGGCGTCAGGACCACGCAGGTACGACCCCGATGGACGTGCGGGCGGATGCCTGCTGTGCGGCGGCCGGGACGATCCTCGCGGTCGAACGCATCGCCGGAGACGAGCCGACCTCACGTGGCACGTGCGGCATGCTCACGTTCACCCCGATGGCCGTGAACGTCGTCACCGAGTCCGCGGTGGTCCAGGGCGAGTTCCGGTCGGACTCCGGCACCTGGTTGCGTGACGCCGAGGCGGCCCTCACCGCCGCCGCGAACTCCGAGGCCGCAGGTCGCGGAGTCACCCTCGAACTCGACTGGCGGGCGACCGAGGAACCCATGCCGATGGCGCCGCGGGTCATGGACACGATCACGCAGGTCGCCTCCGAACAGGGACTCTCGCAGGCCCGCATGTTCTCCGGCGCCGGCCACGATTCGCAGATCCTCGCGCCGTTCACCGACGTCGGCATGATCTTCGTGCCCTCGGTCGGCGGCCGCAGCCACTGCCCCGAGGAGTTCACCGAGCTCGACGACATCCTCCGCGGGGTCGACGTGCTCCTCGGCGCGGTCCTCCGGATCGACGGGGGAGCCTGACGCTCCGGACGCGCCACTGACAAGCCGCCGGTGACACGCATGGGCCCGGCCGACCACCACCTGCGGATGCGGAAGGTTGTCGGCCGGGCCCATGCGTGTCGGTGAGAGGCGCGGTGCCTGAAGAGGGGGAACCTCAGAAGAGCGGCTTCTCCTCGTCGTCACGAGACACGATGACCGCGCCGTCGGCCGCCTCGGCGTTCGCGGCGCGGGCGATCTCCGCCTTCCGGTCCTCGCGGGAGTCGTCCCCGAGGTCGAGCGGCACGGCCATTCCGCCGGCTCCGGAACCACTCGCACCGGAACCTCCGGCAGCGGCCCCGGCGCCCGCACCCGAGGCGCCCGCCGGGTCCTCGGCGCCCGGCGCCTCCGCCGTGGTGCCCGTCGCTCCGTCACCACTCGACGCGAGCGCTCCGTGCGCGTGCGGCACAGTGCCGATCGCATCGACCTTCTGTTCGAGCGGGGAACCGGCGCCGTCGCGCCGGGACAGCTCGTCGGGGAGCTTGCGTGCGCCGCCGGCGCTCGCGGCCGCCTGCGGGGACGGGCCCGCGAAGGCGAGGGTGAGAGCGGTCTCGCTCTTGAGGAAACGATGGGCGCGGACACCACCGGTCGCACGGCCCTTCATCGGGAACTCGCCGAGCTCGGACACCTTGACCGAGTGCGTCGGATTGCCGTCGAAGGTCTCCCCGAGCGCGATGGTGACGACCCGGTTGTCGTCCTCCGGCCGGACGAGGTCGAAGGAGATCACGTGGGCGTCCGCCGCGAGTTTGATGCCCGCGACCCCGCCGGCGCCCCAGCCCTGGGCACGGAGTCCGTCGGTGCCGAAGGTGAGGAGCTGCGCGTTCGAGGCGACGAACACGGCGCGGGCGGAGTCGATGTCCTCGGTCTGTCCGAGGCCGACGACCTCGTCCTTCGGCTTGAGACCGATGACCTCCCATGTGTCCTTCGACCCGGGGGCGGCACCTCCGGCGACCCGTTTCACGACGCCCGCGCGGGTGCCGAGGACGAAGTCCCGGGAGAAGTCGACGACTCCGACGACCTTCTCCTTGGCCTCGAGCGTGAGGAAGTCGGTGATCTTCACCCCGCCGGCCAGTCCCGGTCGGGTGGCCTGGGGCGGGATCACGGGGAGGTCGACGACCTCAAGGGGGATGATCCGTCCGGTCTGCGTCACCGCCCCGAGGCGCCCGCGGCTCGTCGTCGCGAGCTGGGACCGCAGGGCGTCGTGGGAGACACGGCGGCCCTCGGTGGGCAGCGGGTTGCGGGCGTTCGTCCGGGCGATCCGCCCCGAGGTGGACAGGAGGACCCAGCAGGGGGAGTCCGCGATCGTGAGGTCCTTCGCGACCTTCTTGCTGCGGGACCTGAGTTCCTTGAGCGAGCCCTCGACGAGGACGGTGCGGCGCGGCGAGTCGATCGCCTCGGCGGTGGCACCGAGCTCCGAGGACACGAGTGCCCGGAGCTTCGCCCCGTCGGCGAGGATCGATTCGAGTTCCGCGATCCGCTCCTGAAGGGAGTCTCGCTCGGCCTCGAGTTCGATGCGGGAGAACCGGGTGAGGCGGCGCAGCTGGAGGTCGAGGATGTAGGTCGCCTGGATCTCCGTGAGATCGAAGACGTCCATGAGGCGGGTGCGCGCAGTCGCGGCATCGTCGGAGCCGCGGATGAGCTGGATGACCTCGTCGATGTCGAGGATCGCCAGGAGCAGCCCCTCGACGAGGTGCAGGCGGTCCTTCGCCTTCCCGAGCTGGAACACGGTGCGACGACGGACGACGTCGATGCGGTGACCGAGGTAGACCTCGAGGAGCGGCTTGAGCCCGAGGGTCTGCGGCTGCCCGTCGACGAGGCACACGTTGTTGATGCCGAACGACTCCTCCATGGGGGTGAGTCGGTAGAGCTCCTCGAGGACGGCCTCGGTGTTGAAACCGTTCTTGACGCCGATGACGAGGCGCAGGCCGTGCTTGCGGTCGGAGAAATCATCGATCGAGGTGACGCCGGCGAGCTTCTTGTTGTTCACCGCGTCCTTGACCTTCTCGATCACCTTCTCCGGGCCGACCCCGTACGGCAGTTCGGTGACCGTGATGCCGCGGCGGCGCGCGGTGAGGCTCTCGAACTGCACCGTGGCGCGGGTGCGGAAGGTGCCGCGGCCGGTCGCATACGCGTCGCGGATCCCGTCGAGGCCGATGATCCGTCCGCCGGAGGGCAGATCCGGTCCCGGCACGTACCGCATGAGTTCCTCGAGCGAGGCCTCGGGGTTCTCGAGGAGGTGGCGGGCCGCGGCGATGACCTCGCCCGGGTTGTGCGGTGCCATGTTCGTCGCCATGCCGACCGCGATGCCGGAGGCGCCGTTGATGAGGAGGTTCGGGAACGCTGCGGGCAGCACCTCGGGCTGCTGGACCGTGTTGTCGTAGTTCGGGACGAAGTCGACGACGTCCTCGTCGAGACCGGCGATCATCGCCATCGACGCCTGCGTGAGCTTCGCCTCCGTGTACCGGGGCGCCGCCGGGCCGTCGTCGAGCGAACCGAAGTTGCCGTGACCGTCGACGAGCGGCACGCGCATGACGAAGTCCTGCGAGAGGCGTACGAGGGCGTCGTAGATCGCGGAGTCGCCGTGCGGGTGGAGTTTGCCCATGACGTCGCCGACGATGCGCGAGGACTTCACGTGCCCGCGGTCCGGGCGCAGTCCCATCTCGCCCATCTGGTAGACGATGCGGCGTTGGACCGGCTTGAGTCCGTCACGCGCATCCGGGAGCGCCCGGGCGTAGATCACCGAGTACGCGTACTCCAGGAACGAGGTCTCCATCTCCTCGGAGACGTCGATGTCGACGGTCTTTCCAGCGACCGACTCGGTCATAGAACTCCTCGATTCGAATCCGGATGCGATGTCCGATTCTACGTCCTATTTCCCGCGGGCCTTCCACGATGCGGGCATGAAGTACCCGAACGAGCGTTCGGTGTTTGAGAATGGGAGCATGAATGCTCCCGTTGCCGCCACCGGTGTCCTCGCCCCCGTGTCCTCCTCCGTCGACGTCGCACCTGCCGAGGCGCCCCGCACCACGCGCTTCACGCCCGCCGAGGTCGCCGCGCACGCCTCCGAGCTGCTGCGCGTCCAGCACGCGGCATTCCGCGTGGAGGCGGAGATCCTCGGCCATGACGACATCCCGTACCTCCGCGAGACGGAGGAGGACATCGTCGATCCGGCGCTCGTGTGGTTCGTCGACCTCGGTGGGGCCGGTGAGGTCCGGGGTGCCATCGCGCTCACCGACACCGCGGCGGGAGCGGCGGCACGCGGACGCTCCGTCCGGTCGCGTGCCCCGTGGCTCATCACGCGCGTCATGGTCGATCCCGCGTTCCACCGGCGGGGCGTCGCGGGCAGGCTCCTCGAACAGGTGCAGGCGAAGGGGGAGGGCCTCGTCGTCGTCACGAGCGAGGAGAACCCGCCGGGGATCCGGATGTACCGCAAACACGGCTTCACCCGTGGCGCGGACCTGCCGGCCGACAGCGGGATCGGCCCGCTCGTCGAGTACGAGTGGCGACCCTGAGGGCAGGACACGGGAGAGTTCCGTGTCGCCGGGATCGACGTGTCGCCGGGATCGCCGGGGCCGTCGGGCGCCTCGATCTCAGCCGATGAAGAGGCGGCGGCGGAACGAGTCCATGCGGTCGCTCGCGGCCACGAGTTCGACCTTGATGCTGAGGACGTGTGCGTCGGTCTCCGTCACCATGACCGGACGGATCTCCACCTCGCGGATCGCCGGGAAGTCGTCGACGAGCGTCGACAGTCGCAGGAGGATGTCCTCGATCGGGGCGACATTCATGACCGGCAACCCCTTGTAGCCGAAGAGGCGCGGTGAGGACCGCAGTCCGCGGACCATCTGCCGGGCGTCGACGTCCGTGAGCGGGGCGACGCGGTGGGCGACGTCGTCGAGGAGTTCCGAGGTGTCCCCCGCGAGCGAGAACGACACCATGGGGCCGAGGAGCGGATCCTCACCGGCCCGGATCACGCACGAGGTGCCCGGGGGCGCCATCGGCTGGACGTCGATCCCGTGGTCGTCGTCGGGACCGAGGACCGCTTCGATGACACGGCGGATCCCGTTCCAGTCCTCCTCGAGTTCCTCCGGGTCGTCGATGTTGAGGCGTACTCCACCGAGTTCGAGGCGGTGGCGCAGTCGCGTGCTCACGGCCTTGAGGGCGACGGGGTACCCGAGCTCCTCGGCGGCGGCCTTCGCCTCCTCCACCGAGTGCGAGGCGAGGTAGGGCACACCGGAGACCCCGTAGCACTCGAGGAGCGCATTCGCGTCCTCGCGGGAGAGGCTCACCCGGCGACCGGCCTCGACGCCGGAGAGGTTCCGTTCGATGATCGCGCGGGCGCCGCGTTCGTCGATCGCGTCGAACTCCGGGTAGGTGCCGCGGTCCGACTTCCGCCACATCGCGTACTCGGTGGCATGGGAGAGCGCCCACACGGCGTCCTCCGGACCCATGAACGACGGCACCGCGTGCGCGGTGCGGTTGCCGTCCTCGTCGATCGTGTGGGCGGTGAGCGCGTCCTTGACGCCGTGGACCCCGAGGAAGCAGGCGACGGTCGTGCGCCCCGACCGGGCCGCCTCGGTCGCGACGATGCGGGCGACCTCGGCCTCCTCGGCGCCGGCGGAGGGGGTGAAGATCACGACGACGGAGTCGACGGTCGGGTCCTCGTAGACCTCCGTGAGCGCGGCACCGAACTCCTCGGCGGACACCTCCGGGTGGAGGGAGACCGGCGGTGCGTCGACCCGCAGGCCTGCGGCACGTGCGCGCTGGACGACGAGTGTCGAGAGAGCGGCGGAGTTCCCGATGACACCGACGCGGCGGCCACCGGGCAGCGGCTGCGAGGTGAAGACCTGGGCGATGTCGAAGAGCTGGTGGATCGTGTCGGCGCGGATGACACCGGCCTGCGTGAGCACCTGGTCGAGAGCCTTGCCCGAGAGCGAGGACAGGCGGACGGTGTGCCCGGGCGGCAGCTCCCGTCCCGTGAAATCGCTCTTGATGACGATGACGGGCTTGACCCGGGAGACCCGGCGGGCGATCCGGCTGAACTTTCGCGGGTTGCCGATCGACTCGAAGTACAGGCCGACGACGCTCGTCGCGGGATCCTCCTCCCAGTACTGAAGGACGTCGTTGCCCGAGAGGTCCGCGCGGTTGCCCGCGGAGACGAACGTCGAGATCCCCAGCCCGCGCGTCTTCGCTGCGGCCAGGAGCGCGGTCCCGAGGGCACCGGACTGGCTGAACAGGCCGAGTGCGCCGGGATCGGGCAGGAAGGGAGCGAGCGAGGCGTTGAGGGAGACGTCCTCCGCGGTGTTCGCGAGGCCGAAGGAGTTCGGTCCGACGACCCGCATGCCGTGGGAACGGGCGGTCGCGACCATGGTGCGCTGGAGCTCGAGGCCGTGCTCGCCGGTCTCGGCGAAGCCCGAGGAGATGACGACGACGGCCTTGACCCCGTGGGCCGCGCAGTCGCGGACGACGTCGGAGACGGCCTCGGCCGGCACTGCGATGATCGCGAGGTCGACGGGCCTGCCGATCTCGTCGAGGGCCTTCACCGCGGGAATGCCGACGACCGCCTCGGCCTCCGGGTGGACGACGTGGATGCGACCGTTGAACCCGGCCGTCGTGAGGTTGCGCAGGAGGAGGTTACCGGTCGAGTTCTTCTTGCGGCTCGCACCGATGACGACGACCGACCGGGGGCTGAGAGCCTGCCGGACGCTCAGTGCCTCCGCACGGTGTTCGCGCGCCTCCTGCACCTGGATCGACTTCTCGGTCGGATCGATGTCGAAGCGCACGGCGACGACACCGTCGTCGAACTCACGGGAGACCTCGTACCCGGCGGCGGCGAACACCTGGAGCATCGAGCGGTTCTGGGGGAGGACCTCGGCGGTGAAAACGGAGATGCCGCGTTCGCGGGCCGCAGCGGCGAGGTGTTCGAGGAAGATCGACCCGAGTCCCCGCCCCTGGTGGGCGTCGGCGATGTTGAAGGCCACCTCGGCGGAACGCTCGTCGAGGCGGTCGTACCGGGCGATGCCGATGATCTCGTCGCCGATCGTCATGACGAACGCCACGCGGTCGTGGTAGTCGACGTGGACGAAACGGTCGAGGTCACGCTTGGGGATGGCGGGCAGGGGTGCGAAGAACCGCAGGTAGATCGACTCCGGCGACTGCTTGGAGTGCATCTCCTGGATCGCCTCGGCGTCGGAGGGGACGATGGGCCGCAGGTGCGCCGTTGCACCGTCGCGCAGCACGACATCGGCTTCCCAGTACTCGGGGTACGATTCCATGCCGCTCACTATAGGGAATGCGCATGTCGTCCGGGTTGCCGCCGCGGGAACGGGGCACGAGCACCGGCCGGGGTCCGGCGCCCCGTCCGGCGATTCGTCCGGCCAGGGACGGGCGCAGGTCCGACGCGACCTCGCCCCTAGAATGGAGTGCATGTCGTCCATTCCGCATGCGCTCGTCTCCGATCTCCAGGCCGCCGGGTACTACCCGCAACTCACGGGCAGCATGCTCGTCGAGGCCCTGTACGGCGAGGAAGTGCTCGCGCATCTCGTGCACATGGACACGCACGTCGACTACGACTCGATCCACCGCCACGTCACCGCGTTCGCCGTCACCGACACCCGCCTGCTCCTCGTCCACGTCGACGACGAGCACGAGGCCGCGGCACCGGGCCGGATGCCCCGCGGTGCCACCTCGGTCGAGGACGTGCCGCTCGAGAACCTCCGCACCGTGCTCATCGGCCGCACCTACGAGGACCCCGCCCGGTACCGCGTCGGTGACCGGCCCGCCGAGGTCCAGGTGACGGTCGGCTGGGGCTCGACCCGGCACCTCGACGTCTACCCCGAGGCGTGCACCGACCCGAACTGCCAGGAGGACCACGGCTACGGCGGGCGGATCCTCAGCGACGACGTCGTGCTCCGGGTCTCGAAGGAGGCCGAGGGACAACCCGCCGTCGACCGCGCCGAACACTTCGCCCTCACCCTGCGGCGTGCGGTGTTCGACGCCCGCCGGAACGCGGGCGCACGCGGATGACCCGCGCGTCCGGCGCCTTCGCCGCCCCCGACTACCGGGGCTCGCACCTCCTGTCCGACCTCGTGCCCGCCGCGGCACTCGGCCTCGGGGCCGCCGAGGTGCTGGACGACACAGCCCGGACCCGCGCCGCGGCGCTCGCCCCCGACACCGACCTCCGGGTCGCCGTCGTCGTCCTCGTCGACGGGATGGGCGAGGAATTGTTGCGGTCCCGCGCCGCGCACACCCCGTTCCTCCGCTCGCTCCTGCCCGACCTCGTGCCGATGAGTGCGGGGTTCCCGTCGACGACGGCGAACTCGCTGTCCTCCCTCGGCACCGGCCTGCTGCCCGGATCCCACGGGGTCGTCGGATACCGCGTGCTCGATCCGTCCCGCGACGTCGTCGTCAACCAGCTCACATGGGATCCGGACGTCGATCCGGAGGTCTGGGTGCCGGACTCCACCCTGTTCGAACGTCTCGAGGACGCCGACGTCGACGTCGTGAGCCTCGGGGAACCGAAGTTCGCCGGCCGCGGTCTCAACCAGGCGTCGCTGCGCGGCGGACGGTTCCGGGGATCGGGGAATCTCGCGGACCGCGTGCGGCACGCGATCGAGGAGGTCCGGGCACCGGGCCGGCGCCTCGTCTACCTCTACTGGGGGAATCTCGACAAGACCGGGCACATGCACGGCGTCGACTCCTGGGACTGGCTCGAGGAGCTCGAGTCGCTCGACGCCCACCTGTCCTCGCTCGCCCAGGCGATCGGGCCGGACACCGGCCTGTTCATCACCGCCGACCACGGGATGGTCGACGTGCCGCATGCGAACCGCCTCGACCTCGCGGAGAATCCTGCGTTGCTGAACGGGGTCCGGGCCGTCGGCGGCGAACCGCGTGCTGTGCATCTCTACGCCGAGGCCGGCGCGGCTCCCGACGTCCGCGCCGCCTTCGCCGAGCGGGTGGGGGAGCGGGCCCACGTCCTCACCCGTGAGGACGCCGTCGCCGGGGGCTGGTTCGGGCCCGTGCGGCCGCGCAACCTCGACCGGATCGGCGATGTGCTCGTCGTGTGCGGTGAGGGGTTCGGCATCGTCGACTCCGCCCACGACTCCCCGTCCGCTCTGTCGCTCGTGGGGCACCACGGGGGAGTGACCGAGCAGGAACTGCGCATCCCGCTGCTGCGCGCCCTCGGGAACTGAGGGCATTCGGGAACCGACGACTGTCGGCAACCCGACGACCGGGGCCCGGTGGCTCGAGTTGCCGGTGACGTCCCGAGTCGGCGGCAGAATCCGCACGACTCAGGTGGCACATCGGGATTCTGCCCGGACCCCGGGGACCTCATTCCAGCGGCACGACCTCGCGACGGACGGGCGGCCGGCCGGGGCGCACGCGGTAGATGACGAAGCGGTACATCGCGTACCGGAAGATGTTGCCGAGGCCCACGCCGACGATGTTGCCGGAGAGGTTGTCGGCGAGGGCACTCGTGAGGCCGAGGACGTGGTTCGAGAACCACAGGCATCCGAGGGCGATGAGGAGGCCGCCGGCGTTCACGAGGAAGAACCCGACCGCCTCCTTGCCGGCGGAGTTCCGTCTCCCGTCGCGGAAGGTCCAGTACCGGGACCCGACCCACGAGACGGCGGTCGCGCACACGACGGAGACGATCTTCGCCCCGATCGGACCGGCGAGGTCCTCGGGGCGCAGGAGATTGAAGACGAGCACGTCGACGACGAAGGCGATCCCGCCGATGACGGAGAACTTCGCGACCCGCAGGGCCTCCCGGCGCGCACCCATGTCGCTGCAGTTCCCCCCTCGTGTCGTGTGCCTCGCCCGGTCGTCCGGGCCGGAGACGATTCTCTCACGGGGAAACTGTGAGACCCGAACCCGTGCGCGGGTGGTGGGCCGCCTCGGATAGACTTCGGGGGTGAGTTTTCCCAAGATCGGAGTCGTCGGCGGCGGCCAGTTGGCCCGCATGATGGCCCCCGCAGCAGAAGCCCTCGGCGTCCAGTTCCATCTCCTGTCCGAGGCGGAGGACTCCTCCGCCGCACAGGTCTCGGCCTACACGACGGTCGGTGACTACACGGACTACGCCACTCTCGAGGCGTTCGCACGGACCGTGGACGTCCTCACCTTCGATCACGAGCACGTCCCGCCGGCGCACCTCGAGAAGCTCGTCACCGCCGGGCACGCGGTGCACCCGGGCCCGGACGCCCTCATCCACGCGCAGGACAAACTCGTCATGCGCGCGAAGATGGACGACCTCGGTCTGCCCAACCCGACCTGGGCGAAGGTGACGAACGAGGACGAACTCACCGCCTTCGGTGAGAGCACCGGCTGGCCGATCGTCGTGAAGACCCCGCGCGGTGGATACGACGGTCACGGCGTCCGCGTGATCTCCGCAGCGTCCGAGGTTGCCGACTGGTTCGCTGACTTCGATGCCCTCCTCGCCGAGGAGAAGATCGATTTCACGCGCGAACTCGCCGTCATGGTCGGCCGGTCCCCGATGGGACAGACCGCGGTGTGGCCGGTCGTCGCGACCTACCAGCAGGACGGCATCTGCAAGGAGGCCGTCGCACCGGCACCGGGGATCCCCGCGGAGCTCGCGACCCGCATCCAGGGCGACGTCCTCACCGTCGCCGGTGCCCTCGGTGTCACCGGTGTCATGGCGATGGAGATGTTCGAGACCGCGGACGGCTACGTCGTCAACGAACTCGCGATGCGCCCGCACAACACCGGCCACTGGACCCAGGACGGCTCCGTCACGAGCCAGTTCGAACAGCACCTGCGTGCGGTCCTCGATCTGCCCCTCGGCGACCCCTCCGCGCTCGCCCCGGTGACGGTGATGGTGAATGTCCTCGGCGCCGACCGCGAGGACCTCTACCCCGCGTACCTCCACGTCATGGCACACGACCCGCAGGTGAAGGTGCACATGTACGGCAAGGCGGCACGCCCCGGCCGCAAGCTCGGCCACGTGAACCTCGTGGGCGAATCCGCCGACGAGGTGCTCCGCCGTGCCCGTCACGCCGCGGACTTCATCGCCGGCGTCGACACGAACCCGTACCCCGACCGCGAGGAGACCGCGTGATGACCGCGTCCACCACCGGCGAGGCGCCCGCAGCGCCCACCACCCCCGTCGTCGGCATCGTCATGGGCTCGGACTCCGACTGGCCGACGATGTCCGCCGCCGCGGAGATCCTCGATTCCTTCGGGATCACGTACTCGGTCGAGGTCGTGAGCGCCCACCGGATGCCGCACGAGATGATCGAATGGGGCACCACCGCGGCCGACCGCGGACTGCGCGTCGTCATCGCCGGTGCCGGGGGAGCGGCCCACCTGCCGGGCATGATCGCCTCCGTCACTTCGTTGCCGGTCATCGGTGTTCCCGTCCCGCTCACGTACCTCGACGGTATGGACTCCCTCCTCTCGATCGTGCAGATGCCCGGCGGAGTCCCCGTCGCGACGGTCTCCATCGGCAATGCGAAGAACGCCGGACTCCTCGCCGCTCGCATCCTCGGTGCCGGCACCGGGGCGGACGCCGAGGCGATCCGCAGCGCCATGGACACGTACCGCGGCGACCTCAGGGCGGAGGCCGAGGCCAAGGGTGCGAAACTCGCCGCCCGGGTCGGCGCCTCGGCTCCGGGCGCCGGTGCGGGAGCGGCCGCGGGTTCCTGAGGACCCGCTGCGCGAAACCTGCGCACGTGTGCTGGTTCCGCGGGTCGTGGACGCGGTGCCTCCCCTCGCCGCTATAGGCTCGTGGCGAGCGTCACCGGTGCCGCGCGACGGAGCAGTCGTGCCCGAGGGCACGGGTGCCGCCGCCCGCAGACACCGTAGAAGCAGAAGGAGCGCCCATGCCCGCGAAGACCACCGCATTCGATCTCTTCCGGACGACCGACGACCACGAGGAACTCCGTTCCGTCGTCCGGTCCCTCGTGACGGAGAAGATCACCCCGTACGCCGCCGAGGTGGACGCCGAGTCCCGGTACCCGCAGGAGGCGCACGACGCCCTCCTCGCGACCGACCTCTACGCGGCACACGTGCCGGAGGAGTACGGCGGGGCCGGGGCCGACGCGCTCGCGGTGGCGATCATCATCGAGGAGGTCGCCCGCGGCTGCGTGTCCTCCTCCCTCATCCCCGCGGTGAACAAGCTCGGCTCGATGCCGGTGCAGCTCGGCGGGAACGAGGAGATCAAGGCGAAGTACCTCTCCGCACTCGCCGGTGGCCGAGGATTCTCCTACGGCCTGTCCGAACGCGAAGCCGGATCGGACACCGCGTCGATGAGGACCCGTGCGGTCCGCGACGGGGACGACTGGGTGCTCAACGGCGTGAAGACGTGGATCACGAACGCCGGGGTGAGCGATTTCTACACCGTCATGGCCGTGACCGATCCGGACGGCAAACGCGGCAACAACATCACCGCGTTCGTCGTCGAGAAGGGTGATGAGGGCTTCACCTTCGGCGAGAAGGAACGCAAGCTCGGTGTCAAGGGCAGCCCGACCCGCGAACTCTTCTTCGAGAACTGCCGGATCCCCGGCGACCGGATCGTCGGCGAGGTCGGCGAGGGACTCAAGATCGCCCTCCGGACCCTCGATCACACCCGGGTCACGATCGCCGCGCAGGCCGTCGGTGTCGCCCAGGGCGCCCTCGACTACGCGCGCGACTACGTGAAGGAGCGCATGCAGTTCGGCAAACGCATCGCGGACTTCCAGGCCATCCAGTTCATGCTCGCGGACATGGGCATGAAACTCGAGGCCGCACGCCAGCTCACCTATGTCGCCGCCGCGAAGAGCGAGCGCAGCGACGAGGACCTCGGCTACTTCGGTGCGGCGGCGAAGGCCCTCGCCTCCGACACCGCGATGGCGATCACGACCGACGCCGTGCAGTTGCTCGGTGGCGCCGGATACGTCCAGGACCACCCGGTCGAGCGCATGATGCGTGACGCGAAGATCACCCAGATCTACGAGGGGACGAACCAGATCCAGCGACTCGTCATGGGACGCGCCCTCCTCAGGGGCTGAGACCGCCGGTACCGGACCCGGCCCCACCCGGTCATTTCCACCCACACCGACCCGTTCACCGCGAGAGGACCGCACCATCAGTACGCACACCCCGCGTCGGCTCACGTACGTCGACCCGATCAGGAACCCCCAGTACGCCGATTCCCGGGGCCGGGACGCGCGTGGCTGGGTGCTCCTCGGTGCCGCGTTCGTCCTCCCGGGCGCCGTGCAGTCCCTGCTCGGTGCCCGGCGGTGGGGACGGATCGCGATGGGCGGGTACCTCGGCAGCCTCGCTCTCCTCGTTCTCCTCCTCGTCGCGGTGTTCGTCCGCCGTGAGTTCGTCTTCACCCTCGGGACGAGCCCGGTGGCGCTCGCACTTCTCACCCTGTGGCTCCTCGTCGTCGCCGTCGGGTGGATCCTCACGTTCCTCGACGCGATCCGACGCATCCGCCTCGTGACCCTGAGTGCCGGGACCCGGAAGAAGTTCCTCTCTGTCGCACTCGTGTGCGCGCTCGTCGTCGGTGGAGGACTGTCCTACGGGGCGGTGATGATGAACAGCCAACGGTCCTTCATGTCGTCGATCTTCGCCTCGGGCGGCGCGCAGAAACCCGTCGACGGCCGGTACAACATCGCCCTCCTCGGTTCCGATGCCGGGGACGGTCGCGAAGGGATCCGCCCCGACAGCATCTCCGTCGTGTCGATCGACGCGAACACCGGGCAGACCGTCGTCATCGGCCTGCCCCGCAATATGCAGAACGTGCCCTTCCCCGAGGACTCGCCGCTGCACGCGGAGTACCCGGACGGTTACGACTGCGGCGACGAGTGCCTCCTCAACGCGGTCTATCAGCTCGGTGAACAGCACGCCGAGAGCTTCGAGGATCCGGCGCTCGCCGGCCCACGGGCGATGATGGACGCGATGAGCGGCGCCACGGGCCTCACGGTCCAGTACTACGCGATGATCGACCTCAAGGGCTTCGAGAGCCTCATCGACGCGCTCGGCGGGATCTCCCTCGTCTCCGGTGTACGGGTGCCCGTGTCGGCCCCGATCGACAAGTCGACGGGCGAGCACGGCCCGGTGCGCGAGTGGATGGAGCCCGGAGAACTCGAGCTCGACGGCTTCCACGCCCTCTGGTACGCCCGCTCCCGCGAGTTCTCGAGCGACTACGAACGCATGGTCCGGCAACGCTGCGTCCAGGAGGCGATGCTCCGACAGCTCGATCCCGCGACGGTCCTCGTGCGGTACCAGGCCATCGCCCAGGCCGCCCCCGACGTCGTCTCCACGGACATCCCGCAGTCGATGGTGGACCGGTTCGTCGACCTCGCTCTCGAGGCGAAGTCGGGGAACATGGAGACGCTCAACCTCACGCCGCCGCGCGTGACCCCCTCGACCCCCGACTTCGAAGAGGCGCACGCCCTCGTCGCCGAGGCGATCGCCGCCTCGGCGGAGGCCCCCACCGAGGAGGCGGCGGCCGGGATCCCCGGCACGGATGCACCGGTGACGGTCCTCGCGATGGGCGTCGGCACCCCGGCCGTGCTCGCTGCCGGCACCGACGCAGGGAACGCCGACGACGGCGAGGGTGACCGTGCGATCTGCTACGTGGAGTGAATCCGGAAATTTTCCTTCTCGGCGTGTCGCGCTTGATCTCGGGAAACGACATCCGTGTAATTCCCGCTCGGGCCGAAATCCGCCTGTGAGTGCCTGTGTGTCCTGTGCAAGAATCCGAAGCTGTTGAGCTGAATCAGCCCCGTTCGCGGGGTGATGTCGACTCGTGAAAGCCTTCATCTTCCCTGACTTCCCCCGAAGGGCTGAAACGATGCACACGTACATGCGTACTCTCGGGCTGCCCGCCCTGGCCACTTGCGCCGCAGCGGCGCTGCTGTCCGGTATCGGACTGGCACCGGCCGCGGCGAGCACCACGGTGACGCCGAAGATCTCCGAACACTCGCTCTCGGTGAGCGAGGACGGACTGCTCGAGCCCGGCGCTCGCAGTTCCTCCGCCGCGACGGCCACCGTGACGACCCGCAGCCACACGACGAACCTCCCGAACGTCTTCAAGGCAGAGGGCACCTTCGATGCCGCGGGTCCGCTCACGGCTCTCGGCACCTACTCGGGCGACTCCGCCACCGAGGCCGTCGGAGTCGTGCAGAACGTGAGCACGTCCGATGACGCTCGGGGCGACTCCGCGGAGGCGGAGAAGGATTCCGGCGCACCGGTCCCGGACATGAGTGCCGGCGTCAAGGACAAGACCGAGGACGGCATCACGATCTCCGCGATCACCGATGTGCTCGACGTGCCGGACACCCGCTCGTCCGTCGTCGGTATCACCTACGAGGGTGCGACCGACGTCGCGTTCGAGGTCCGGACGAAGAGCGACGGCGAGTGGTCGCCGTGGACCGACCTCGACCGCGAGGACGGGGAGGGCGGGGTCGACGGCACCGAGCCCTTCGTCGTCAACGGTGCGACCGATGTGCAGCTGCGGGTCCTCGGTTCCGCGGCCCCGGCGAAGGCGAAGCTCCTCGTCATCGACCCGAAGCGTTCGAGTGCGGACGACGCGGCAGTGGCCGCGAACGCGCCGGTCCTCGCCCCGACGACCTCGATCGAGACGACCGAGGAGGTCCCGACCGACGAGGACATCTCCGACGAGGACCTCGAGAAGGCGAAGACTGCGGGCGAACACGAGAGCAGCCCGAAGGTCGAAGGCGCCGAGGCGCCGGCCGGCTCCTCCGCGGACGCGGCCTCCGAGGGCACGACGACCGAGGCCGCTGAGGCTCCCGGTGGGGTCGCCGCCGCCGACGGCACGACTCCGGCGGCGAACGCCGCGACGGTGAACTACGTGCCCGGCTCGGCCACGGTGCAGAACACCTCCGTGGAGGAGGTGCCGATGCCCGACATCGGCTCGCGCGCCTCGTGGGGTGCCGACGAGAGCCTGCGCGGTTCGCCGTCGTACGCCTCCCGCACCGACGCCGCGGTCATCCACCACACCGCCGGCTCGAACAGCTACTCGGCGACCGACGTGCCCGGTATCCTGCGCGGCATCTACAGCTACCACACCCAGGGACGCGGCTGGAGCGACGTGGGCTACAACGTGCTCGCGGACAAGTACGGCCGCCTCTGGGAGGGCCGGGCCGGCGGTCTCGACAAGAACGTCATCGGCGCACACGTCGCGAACTACAACTCCGGCACCTTCGGTGTGTCCGTCATGGGCAGCTACGACTCCTCGGCCCCGCCGCAGGAGACCCTCGACGCCGTCGCCCACGTCATCGCGTGGAAGCTCTCCCTCAACGGGGTGTCCGCGAAGGACTGGACGACCGTGAACGGCAAGAAGATCCGCACGGTGTCCGCGCACCGCGACATCGGTGCGACGACGTGCCCGGGTGATGCGTTCTACGCGAAGATGGACGCGATCCGCGACGCCGTCTCCACCATGCAGGACACCGGGATCGCCGCGGGGGCCCCGCAGACGATGCTGCAGAAGTCCTACATGGCGCTCGGCACCGACCTCGGCAAGGCCTACGGCAACGAGTTCGAGAGCGGCTCCGGGTACGCCCAGGTGTTCCAGAACGGCCTCGTGTTCTACCGCCACGACCTCGGCGCGGTCGTCGTCCGCGGCGGCATCCTCGGTCGGTACCAGGGCGCGATGCGCGAGATCCTCGGCTTCCCGATCTCGCAGGAGATCACCGGGCTGAAGGACGGCGGGGTCGTGCAGAAGTTCGAGAAGGGCACCATGCACTGGTCGCCGAACACGGACGCGTACTACACGAGCGGCGGCCTCCAGAACTACTGGGGTTCGAAGGGCTACGAGAAGGGCCACCTCGGGTACCCGACCTCGGACCCCGAGTGCAACGAGGCCGGTGACCGCTGCGAACAGACCTTCGAGGGCGCGCGCCTCGTGTGGGCGAACGGCCGCGGCGTCACCGAGTTCTCCCTCACCGGCGAGATCGGTGCCGGCGCGACGGACCTCGGCGCCGCCGGCGCGAAGGACCTCGGGAAGTAACACCCGACACCACTGACCTGCCCACGTGCAGTTCGGGATCATGTCCGCACAGGGACCTCCTGTGCGGACAGGGGAAGTGATCCGGACCTGCCCGTGGGCACAGTGGCGTCCGGACCCGGCGTTCCGTGCGCGCGCGTTCCCTGCGCACCGGCGTCGCCGGAGGACGATTAGACTCGCCTTCCGTGGAGATTCTCGAGAACACGGTCCGTGATTACGCCTGGGGCAGCCCGACCGGCATCCCCGAGATCCTCGGTGTCGAACCCGACGGCAGGCCCTGGGCCGAGCTGTGGATCGGCGCCCACACCGACTCCCCGTCGCTCCTGCCCGGTGGACGTCGTCTGGACGATCACCTGCGCGCACATCCCGAGGCGCTCGGCAGATCGTCCGTCGACCGTTACGGTGACCGCCTGCCGTTCCTCCTCAAGATCCTCAGTGCCGGCGCCGCTCTCTCGATCCAGGCCCACCCCACCCTTTCCCGGGCACGGGAGGGTTTCGCGGAGGAGGAGGCGGCGGGCGTCCCGGTCGACGCCCCGCACCGCAATTACAAGGACGCGTGGCACAAGCCCGAACTCATCCACGCACTCACGCCCTTCACCGCACTCTGCGGTTACCGTCCGATCGCGGCGGTCCGCGCGACGGTCGCCCGGTTGAGCGCCGCCGTCGACGCTGCCGGTGGCTCCGAACGGGAGTCCGATTTCGCGCTCCTGCGGGAGTGGGACGCCGCTCTCGCCCTCCCGGGGGAGGACCGGGCGCTCGCGGCGGCGACCGCCCTCCTCCTCGGTACCGAGGGATACGGCGGACTCACGGCCCGCCTCGCCGCCCTCGACCTGCCCGAGGCGCCCGCCACCGACCCCTCGCGCGCCGGCTCCGACGCCGACCCGGTCGCGACCCTCCGGCTTCTCGAGGCCGACTTCCCTGCCGATCCGGGCGCGCTCGTCGGAGTCATGCTCGGCCGGGTCACGCTGCTGCCGGGCCAGTCCCTCGCCCTCGACGCCGGCGTGCCGCACGCGTACCTCCGCGGCCTCGGGGTCGAGATCATGGCGTCCTCGGACAATGTGCTCCGCGGCGGACTCACGCCCAAGCACATCGACCTCGAGGAACTCGACCGGGTGCTCGTCCACGAGGTCTCCGCGCCGG
The DNA here is from genome assembly GCF_039529845.1 of Brevibacterium samyangense. Lineage (NCBI taxonomy): Bacteria > Bacillati > Actinomycetota > Actinomycetes > Micrococcales > Brevibacteriaceae > Brevibacterium > Brevibacterium samyangense. The sequence goes on from NZ_BAAANO010000016.1 coordinate 24,047, forward strand.
AGCTCGTGACCCCGGACGCGGACGGGGTCGTGCGGGGAGCGACCGAGGACTTCGCGCTCCAGCGCATCGACGAGGCCACGGACCGCCCGGTCCACCGGAGCGGCGCCGCGGTCATCCTGTGCACCGCCGGTGCCTTCACGGTGCGCAGCGGCGAGGCGGAGGTCCCGCTCACGAGCGGCACGAGTGTGTTCGTCGGTGCGGACGAACCGCAGCCGGTCGTGAGCGGCTCCGGTCAGCTCTTCGTCGCCTCGACCGGGCTGCCGCAGTAGGAGCGGGGCTCCGCCGACGTATCAGGGGGTGCGGAGCACGAGTTCGCCCGTGAGGAGCGCGCTGAGGAGCGCCTCCCACGCGGCGACGTCGCCGGGCACCCCGGACGGTGTGTGGGCGGTGTGTCCGGCACCCGGTGCCCCGCCCACGGACGGGATCGCGACCACGAGCGCGCTGCCGGCCACGTGGACCCGGCCGGACCGGTGTGCGGCGACGGCCGCGACGTCCGGATGGGTACGGACGGTGGAGAGGTAGTCGAGGCAGCCCTGCGGCGCCCGGGCCGAGAGCGCAAGACCCGGCAGCGCGGAGACGAGGACCTCCTCCGCCGAGGCGGTCACCCCGGGCAGCTCCGCGCCCTCCTCGGGTGCTTCGGGCAGGAACGCGATCCACTCGTCCTCCGGCTCCGCGTCGTCCGCCCCGAGCACGTGGACCTCGGCGCCGAGCGCCCAGGCGGCCAGGAGCGCGGCGAGTGCGCGCCAGTGGAGGTTCTCGGCGCCGACGATCCCGAGCGCCCGGCCACCGGCGTCCACCGGCCCGACCTCGAGCTCGCCGAGCAGGCCGACGGACTTGAAGATCCAGTTCGCGAGCACGGGACCGGTGAGTTCGAGCCGTTCGGGGCCCGGCCCCTCCTGGACGAGGACGGGCAGCCGGCGCGTGCCGAGGGCGTGGACGAAGGACTGCATCACAGCTCCAGTTCGATCGAGACGTCGGCGCCGAGCGGGATCCCGGTGTCGGCCCAGTGGTAACGCACGCTCGCGCGCAGGTCCTCCGCGAAGAGCGCGGTGTGGATCCGGTCGACGAGCGCGCCGAGCCCGACGGCCGCCTCGACGAGCGGATGACCACCGGCGGTCGAGGCACCGGGGACGGCCGTGGGGGAGAGGGTGATCCGGGCACCGGATCCTTCGATGCGCAGACGCCAGTGGTCCTGGCCGGGCGTGCGTCCGTCACCGGCGCGGACGACGTGGAGAACGCGTTCGACGCGGGTGAGGAGGTCGTCGCCGGCGTCGCCGTGCGGCGCCGGACGGACCTCGCCGCTCGCCCCGAGGCCGCGGTGGATCGCCTCGACGTGGCCCCAGCGGAACCAGTCCTCCTCGACCGGGCGGGAGAGCGTCCGCGCCCCGGCGGCCGAGGCGTCGACGAACTCGGCGACCCCGCGCACCACCGCGACGGGCAGGCCTTCCGCGGAACCCTTCACGAGGTCGGCCGCGGCGGCGACCTCGTCGGCGATGCCGCGCACGGTCACCGACTGCGTGCGGCCCTCGTCGTCGGGCTCACCGCGCCGGGAGTCGAGGACCCGGAAGCCGCTCGCACCGATGACGAGGTCGCTCACTCCCTGCCGCCACGGGCGGGACGAGGTGTCGGTGAGGAGCACGGCGAGGGACGTACGGAAGTAGTCCTCGAGGCCCTGTCGCAGTGCGGCGGCGGAGGCATCGGGGTCGGCGGGGTGGAGGATCACGCGCCCACCGGCGTTCGAGCGGTCGAGGCCGGCTGCGGCCTGGACGGTCCCGGCGGCGGTGCGGACGACCTTCGTCGTGAGCCGGGACCCGGCGCGGCCGTAGGTCCGGGCCGCGACCGTGCCCCGGGAATGGGCGTCGACGAGGGCTTCGAAGGCGGCCCGGTCGGGCGCCTCGGCGAGAGCTCCTTCGGCCTTCGCGACGATCTTCGACGCGATGACGAGGACGTCCCCGGGTTTGAGGGCGAGCCGGTCGCGGTCGATCGCGAAGGCGATCTCGCGGACGAGATCGGTGCCCGGGGTGATGCGCGGGATGCCCGTCACCGCGATCGCGGTGAGGAGACCGGTCACTTGGGGGAGTCCCAGACGGTGAGGCCGACCGCCGGACGGACGGGACGGAGGTTCGCGAGCGTCTCCTCGACGTCCTCGATCTCCGTCGCCGCGAGGCGTTCCCTCACCTGCGGCGACAGGAACTTCGCGCCGATCGTGAACTTCCGGGCCTGCGAACCGGTGAGGGCCTCCATCATGCCCGGGAGGTCGAACGCCGGGAGGGCGTCGAAGGTCGCGTACTGGTCCGCGTAGACGATGACCGCGTCCGCCCGGCGGATCGCGGCGAGCACACCGGGTGCGGCCTTCGCGTTCTCGAAGTTCGACCGGGCGATGCGGACGACGTCGGAGACCGGGTGCTCGAGGAACCGGCGGGCGGGCCAGGCCTCCTCGTGGCCATCGACCCGCACGACGACGAAGGTCTCGACGGCGTCGTCGGAGAGGGGGAGAAGGGTGTACCCGAGGTCGAACCGCGAGGACATCGCCTTCGTCACCTGCGACAGCGGGTAGCCGAGACCGAGGAGGCGCGTGCGGAGGACGGCGGCCGCGAGGGTCCGCTCGGTCATCGAGAACCACTCGGCGTCGACGTGGTAGTCGCGCAGTTCGCTCACCGCACCGCCCTCGAGCGGCATGCTCGGCGGCAGGTAGCAGGCATCGATGTCGGGGCAGAAGCGCAGCCCGTGGACCGTGACGTCCGTGAGCGTCGAGGCGATGATCGTGAGCTCGGCATCGGGGATCGCACCGGCTGCCGCCCGGACGTCGGCGAGAACGCTCGTGGAGCTGTCGGTCAGAGGCAGTACGGTGATCTTCATTCCCCCAGTTTCGCAAACTTCTGCTCCCTGCGCGTGCACGACCACAGTGCGTGCCCCATGATCCGCGGTGCCGTGCTGTGGGGCCGCGTCGGGCCCGCGCCCGGGGGATCGGAACGGGAGTGGAGGCGGTGTGGGGACGGTGCCCGGGCGGAAATCCGCCGAGGAATATTGCCCTGCGCGACACGGTGGGCGTGTCGCCCACAATTTGTGTCGTAACCGAATCGTGATCACCACATCTTGTGGTCCGCCATCCGGAGCATGGGAACATGTGTTCCAATACGTTCGGAGCGGTGCGCCCGGACGACCCCGATCCGGCGCAGGGCGGCTTGACGAACCCCGGACTACACCCATGTAATTCTTCCAGGCAGTGATATCGGGACCCGATGTCACGAGGAAGGGGAGAACGGTGTCGGAAGCACGGATGTACGCCGAGGAGTGGCTCGAGAAGGCCGCGCCGGGAGTCACCTCGCGAGCGGCCGAGGACTGGTTCGTCGACCCCACGCGGCGGGATCCCGGATTCGTTCCGGACCCCTTGTCGCTCGACCCCACCGACCTCGGGCCCGTCCCCTCGTGGACGCCCGAACAGCGCACCGGCGACTCCGCCGCCGTCTCCCCGCTCTCGGTCCTCTTCGGACTCGAGTCCGACGGAGTGCTCGGCTGGCAGGACCAGGCTCTGTGTGCCCAGACCGATCCGGAGGCCTTCTTCCCCGAGAAGGGCGGCTCCACCCGCGAGGCCAAGAAGGTCTGTGCCTCGTGCGAGGTGCGGTCCGAGTGCCTCGACTACGCACTGCAGAACGACGAACGCTTCGGTATCTGGGGCGGACTCTCCGAACGTGAGCGCCGCAGGCTCAAGGCCGAGATGAAGCGAGCTGTGTGAGCTTCGAGGTCGTCACAGTCGTCGACGTCGGTGACACCCCCGCCGACACCCGATGGCTGACCCGCCTGCGCGAACGTTTCACCGAGGTCTCGACCTTCGTCGTCACCTCGCCCGGCGGTACGCTCCCGGGTTCCCTCGATCCGCGCGACCTGCGGTCACACCCCGCGATCGACACCGCCCAGTTCGTCTGGTTCCTCTCACCCTCGATCGATCCCGAACCCGGGAGTCTCCCGGCGCTCATCGAGGCCCTCAACTCCTCCGAGTCCCTCGGTGCCGTCGGGCCGAAGCTCGTGCGCGAGGGGACCCGGGAGGTCGTGTCCGCCGGCGTCACGACGACCGTGGCCGGCCACCGACTCAACCCCGCCGCACCCCGCGAGATCGACTCCGGCCAGTACGACCGGACCGAGGACGTCCTCGCCCTCGACGTCCCGGGACTCCTCGTCGACGGTGACCTCGTGCGGCGCCTCGGCCCCCCGTCCCCGGCGCTCGCCGAGGCGTACCGCGGGATCGAGTACAGCCGCCGGATCCGCGGGGCCGGCAGGCGCGTCCAGTTGTGCCACACCGCGACCGCCACCGTCGCCGCCGGGGCGTTCACCGACCTCGGGACCTCGGAACGGCCGATCGCCTCGGCCCGCCAGCTGCGCGAGGAACACCGGTACCGACTCGCGGTGAGCCCACGTTCCCGCCTCGGCTGGACCCTCGTGCTCCTCGTCCTCGCCGGACTCCGCGACACCCTCGGTCATCTGCTGGCGAACGACCCCGTCCGCGCCTGGTGGACGGTCCGGGGGCTTCTCGCCCTCGGTGCGGACGCGCGGGCCACGCGCCGTCTGCGCGGCACCCCGAGCGGTGCCGACCCGGACGTCGGACTCTTCGCGAGCGACCGGGAGATGTCGGTCGTGCGGCGCGGACTGCGCGAGCCCGACCCCCTCACGTACTCCGCCGGGGACCCCACCGATCTCGACGAGGTGTTCTCCGGGGACACCGAGGGCGACGTCGCCGGCTTCGCCCACATCCGCGCGCGCTCGCGCAGTGTGTTCCTCCACCCGCTCACGGGAGTGCTCGCGGCCCTGTCCCTCGCCTCGGTGCTCCTCTTCGCCCGGCTCATCGGACCCGGCGCCCTCACCGGCGGCGCGCTGCCGCGTTACGACCTCGGATTCGGGGACCTGTGGCAGCGCATCCTCGTGCCCTACTCGAGTGCGGGCCTGGGCGCGCAGGCCGCCGCGGACCCGCTGCTCACCGTGGTCGGTGTACTCGCGGTGCCCACCCTCGGCAATGCGGACCTCGCCCTGCGGATCCTGTGGATCCTCGCCCTCCCGCTCGCCGGCCTCGTCATGTACGCATGCGCCGGACGGGTCGCGCCCGCGCAGGGGCCGCGTGCGGTCCTCGCCCTCGTGTGGGCGTGTTCGCCCGCCTTCGTCTTCGCCCTCCAGACCGGCCGCCTCGGCACTCTCGTCGCGTGGATCGCGGCACCCGCGGCCGCCTGGGCGCTCGACCGGGCCGTCCGGGGTCGGGAACCCGGCACGCCCGGTACGTTCGAGAGCGCCGGAACCGCCGAGGCGCCCGGTCGACCCGGCGGCCGCGGCACCGCCTCGTCCGCCGCCGGGGCCGGGCTCGCCCTCGCACTCGTCCTCGCCGGGGCACCGTTCCTCGTGCTCCCGGTCCTCGGGTTCCTGCTCGTGCTCCTCGTGCTCGTGCGGCGGATGCCCCTCTTGTGGGTCCTCGCTGCGCCCCTCGGTCTCCTCGGCCCGTGGCTGGGCGGCGTCGCCCGCGATCTCGACGCGTTCCTCGCGAGCCCGGGCGCGGTGTTCGACTACGCGACGCCGCGGTCCTACGAGCTCGCCCTCGGCTTCCCCACCCACCCCGCGGACCTCGCGATCACGGAGTTCCTGCCCGAGTTCCTCCGCCCGTGGTTGCTCCTCGTCGCGGCGCTTCCGCTCGTGGCCGCGGGTGCCCTCGCCCTCATGCGGATCGGCAATTCGCTCGGTCTGCTCATCGTCTCCGCCGTGCTCTACTGCGCGGGCCTCGGCCTCGGCATCGTCCAGTCGGCCCTCGAGGGCGGGCTCACCGCCGATCGGCTTGTCGCCTCGTGGGTCGGCGATTCCGTCGTCCTCATGGCCCTCGGTGCCTGTGGACTCGCGGCCGCCGCGCTGTGGCCACGCCCGGAGGAGAGGAAGGGGCGCCTCCAGGGTGCATTCCTCTTCGTCCTCGTGCCGGGAGCGGCGCTCCTCGTCCTCGGTGTCTTCGTCACCCAGGTGTTCCTCGCGGGGATGCCCCTCGGCCGCGATTCCCGTGACGTCCTGCCGGCCTTCGCTGCCGAACGCGCGAGCGGCCCGTGGCAGCAGCGCACCCTCGTGCTCTCGGAGTCCGACGGGGAGCTCACCGGTGCACTCGCGGACACCGGTTCGGGGACGGTCCTCCACACCTCGACGCTCTCCGAGGCGCGGGACATCGGCGGAGGGCCCTTCTCCCGTCGCCCCGAACCCATCGACGCCGCGGACACCGCCCTCGCGACCGCGATCGGCCGCCTCACCTCCGGGGACGGCAATGACGCACGCGACGCACTGCGGGACCTCGCGGTCGGTTTCGTCGTCGTCGAGGGGTCGACCGACGGCCCCGGGGACCCGGCTGCGCTCGACCCCGTCGCGACAGCGGTGAACGGGGACGCACGCGGCGACTCCGACCTCGTGCGGATCGTCGGGGTCTCGCCCGGACTCACGCGCCTCGGTGACACGGACCGGGGCAGCCTCTGGCAGGTGACGCCGCCGGAGGGCACCGCCCCGATCTCCTGGGCGTCCCTCGTCGCGCCCGACGGGACAGTCACCGCCGTCGACCCGGCGGAGGGGATCCCGGCCGGGGAGGAGGACCGGGTGCTCGTGCTCGCCGAACGCGAGGGGCTCGCCGAGGTCCGCCTCGACGGACTGCCGCTTGAGGCGCTCGGCGAGGCGGACGGTTCCGTCGCGAGCGCTTCGGGGGAATGGCGGACCGTCCTCGCGGTGCCGGCGGCCGGTGGCGACCTCACGATCTCACGCGCGGTGCCGTGGTACACGGCCGCCGCCGCACTCGGCCTCGGCCTGCTGCTCGTCACCGTCCTCGTCGCGATCCCCTTCGGTCGGCACCGCCGACCGGCGCTCGCGCCCGCGGAGGACGTCCGTCCCGACACGCTCGCGCTGCCCGTCGTCGCCGAGGCGCCCGAGGCCCCGCAGACCGGGCTCGTCCCGACGGTGATCGGCTTCGTCCGGCGGCCCGACGGCGCCCGGTCGATCGTCACCTTCACGGGGATCGCGATCCCCGGCATCCTCATCGCCACGACCGGATTCCTCACCCCGCTCGCCGGTGGTTCCGTCGCCCGGGCCGCGGAACAGATCCGGCTCCCGGCCGCCCGGACGACCTCGGTGTGCCCGGGGCCCTTCCAGGTCGCGGCGGACGCCGAGGGGACGGACTCCGCATTCACGACCGATCCGGTTCCGGCGGCGACGGTGCAGAACGTCACGGCGGTGACGAGCGCCCCGGACGGTTCGCGCAGTGCGGCAGGTGTCCGTTCGGAACTGCTGAACGGTCAGGAGCTCTACACCGTCGGTGCCTCGAGCGGCTTCGTCTCCGGCGACGACGACGTCATCGGACCGGTGCGTGTGAGCGGTCTGCCGGAGGGTGAGAGCCCCGCGCTCGTCTCCGCGGTGCAGACCGTCCGGGCCGGGGAGGGCGACTTCACCGGCCTCGCGACGCTCGAGTGCGTCCGTCCGTCGACCCGGGCGGACTTCACGACCGCTCGCACCGTCGTCGGAACGGATTCGCGACTGCTGTTGGCGAATCCCTCGCAGGCGCCGGTGACCGCACATCTCGCGCTCTCCGGACCCACCGGCCCGGTGCCCGTTCTCGGCGAGGGCTCCGTGAGCATTCCCGCCGGGGAACAGCGCGTCGTCGTCCTCGCGGGCCTCGCATCCGCACAGGACGTGCTCGGGGTCCACGTCGAGGCCGAGGGCGGGCTCCTGTCCGCCGTCCTCCAGCAGACCCGCCGCGACGGGCTGACCCCGCAGGGGATCGAGTACGCGGTTCCGAGTGCGGAGGCCTCGAGTCGCACTCTCGTCCCCGTCGCGGGGACCGGGGAGGCCACCCTCCATGTGACGAACCCTCTCCCGCACGCGGTCGACGTGGGTGTCGAGTACCTCGCGGAGAGCGGTCCGGTCGGCCTCGCCGCGGATTCCGTGTCCGTTCCGGCCGGTGCGACGACGACCCTCGGCCTCGGCGAGGTGCCGGTCGGGACGGCCGTCGTCGAGGCACCCGACGCGATCCGGGCGGACGTGGCGCTCGTGCGCGCCGGGGACGAGGGGCGGGCGGACGTCGCGCACCTGGCCTCGGCCGAACGCCTGCGTGCCCAGCAGCTCCTGTCACTCCCGCGGAACGCGGACCTGACGTTCGTGTTCTCGCCCGGCAACGGCACCGTGAACGTCACCGGGTTGCGGGAGGACGGCTCGGCGATCGGCTCCTCCCAGGTCTCCGTCTCCGCGGACCGGTCGACGGTCCTCCGCCCGCGCGAGGTGTTCGGTGAGGACGTGTTCGGGCTCGTCCTCGAGACCGGTCAGGGCTCCACGGTGTACGCCGGTGGGTTCGTCGAGGCCGCGGAGGGCGTGAGCGGACTGTCCGTCCCCCCGGCGCCCGTCGGTGTCGGCTACCGGTCGATCCGCCTCGAGCGCTGAGCGGCCGGACCGGGCGTCCGGGCACTCGGGCGACCGGGGTGGTCCGGGACCGGGCCCGCTCAGGGCAGCAGGTCCTCGATGTCCCGCCCGAGCAGGAGTGCCGCCTGTTCCGCGATGACCTCGCCGAGGAGGTCCCGCAGGTCCGCGAGGGAGGTCGCCCGGGTGACGAGCGGCATCCGATGGACGACGATCGTCGCGGGCCGCTCGGGGGACGCGGGGTAGACGCGGCCGAGTTCGACGGTGCCGAGCGAATCGAGTGCGGACGCGAGCGGTGCGGTGTCGACCGCGAGGACCACCCCGGCGAGTTCCTCGGGTGCCCGGCGGCGGACCCGGTCCATGACGTCACCGGCGATCCGGGCGAAACGCTCGGAGCGGGTGCGGGCGGCGGGAACGGGCGCCCGGAAGAGTTCGGAGCGGAGCCGGCGGCCGTGCCGATCACGGGACCGCGGGCGGGTGCGGCGGGGGGAGGACATGCCCGCAAGTCTAGGACGCACGTGTACTAGACTCTCCGTCTGTGCCCGGGATGAGACTGTGTTCCAAGACGAACTGCGCGAACAGCGCCGCGTGGACGCTCACCTATGTGCATGCGGACGCGACGATCGTCATCGGTCCGCTCGCCACCCGCGCCGAACCCGGGGCACACGATCTGTGCTCGTACCACTCCGAACGCCTCACTCCGCCGCAGGGCTGGCACCTCATCCGCCTCGGCAGCGGGGAGTCCGCTCCCGAACGCAGTCGCGACGACCTCCTCGCGATCGCGGATGCGGTGCGCGAGGCCGCCCGCCCGGTCCCCGAACCCGCCGGCCGCACACACGGTCACCTGCGCGTCATCGGCGAACCGGAGGACTGACGTGGCAGCCGGCCCCACCGGACCCACCTCCACCGCCGCTTCCGGGCGTTCCGCACGCCTCGGGAGGGCACTCGGATCCTACGATCTGCGCGGACGGATCGGGACGGACCTCGACGCGGACCTCCTCTTCGCTCTCGGCTGGGGCGCCGCACGTGCCTTCCTCTCCGCCGGCCCCGCCGCCCGGGACGCCCTCGTCATCGGTCACGACATGCGTCCGGACTCCCCGCTCTTCGCCCGGCTCCTCGCCGCCGGGGCCCGCTCCGCCGGGGCCACCCCGGTGCTCCTCGGGCACGTGTCGACCGACCAGCTGTACTTCGCCTCGGGCGACCGCGACCTCCCCGGCCTCATGGTGACGGCGAGCCACAACCCGGCCGACTGGAACGGGGTGAAGATCTGCGGTCCCGGTGCCGCGGGACTCTCCCGGGCCGACGGCCTCGGTGACCCGGCCACCGCCACCGCCGAGGCGCCCCGGCCACCGGCAGACCACCTCGCCTCCCGCGCCGCGGCGGAGCGCGTCGACGAGCCCGCCGCCCGGGCCGTCGCGACGGGATTCGCCCGCCGGATCCGCGCGCTCACCGCGCTCGACGCGCTGCCGCCGGACACCCCGATCCACGTCGTCGCCGACGCCGGCAACGGCATGGCCGGGAAGATCCTGCCCGAGGTGTTCGGCACTGCTGCCGGCCTCGACGCCGTTCCGATCGACCTCACCGGTCTCTACCTCGAGCTCGACGGCTCGTTCCCCCACCACGAGGCCAACCCGCTCGTGCCCGCGAACCTCGAGGACGCCCGGCGCGCGGTCACGGAGCACGGGGCTGATCTCGGACTCGTGTTCGACGGGGACGCCGACCGCTGCTTCGTCATCGACGAGACCGGTGCCGCGACCTCCGCCTCCGCGATCGGGGCCCTCGTCGCCCGTCGGGAGATCGCCCGGGCCCGGGAGAACGGTGAGGAGGTACCGGTCGTGCTCCACAACCTCATCACCTCACGGGCGGTGCCCGAGGTCGTCGCCGCCGCCGGGGGACGGCCCGTGCGTACCCCGGTCGGGCACTCGCGGATCAAACAGCTCATGCGCAGCGAGCACGCGGTCTTCGCGTGCGAGCACTCCGCGCACTTCTACTTCCGTGACTTCTTCGGTGCGGACTCCGGGATCCTCGCCGCGAGCCACGTGATCTCCGCCCTCGCGCAGGCCCGGCGGTCGGACCCGCGGGCGACGGTCTCCTCCCTCCTCGCGGATCTCAGCCCGTACGCCGCTTCGGGGGAACTCAACTCCTCGGTGCCGGACACCTCGGCCGTCCTCGCCCGGTTCGAGGCCGCCGCGCGGGCGGGGGAGTTCGGCGACGGGGTCGTCGACACCCTCGACGGCGTCATGCTCACCGGCCCCGACTCCTGGGTGAACGTGCGGGCCTCGAACACCGAACCGCTCGTCCGCGTCAACGTCGAGTCCCCCGACAGGGAACGGACCGACGCGCTCGCGTCACGTGTGTTGCAGCTCGTGCGGGATGCCGGATGAGGGCCGTCTAGACTGCGGTCCATGACACTCCCCACCCCCTCCTTCTCCACGGACCTGCCGTACCGCGTCGCCGACCTCGCGCTCGCGGAGGCCGGTCGTCACCAGATCCGCCTCGCCGAACGCGAGATGCCCGGGCTCATGGCCCTCCGCGAGGAGTACGCCGGGCGGGCCCCGCTCGCCGGTGCCCGGATCGCCGGTTCCCTCCACATGACCGTGCAGACGGCCGTCCTCATCGAGACCCTCGTCGACCTCGGCGCCGAGGTCCGGTGGGCCTCGTGCAACATCTTCTCCACCCAGGACGAGGCCGCGGCCGCCGTCGTCGTCGGTTCCGGTACCCCCGAGGACCCGCAGGGCGTCCCCGTGTACGCGTGGAAGGGGGAGAGTCTCGAGGAGTACTGGTGGTGCACCGACATGATCTTCCGGTTCCCCGCCGGGGCGGACTCCGTCGCGGGTCCGAACCTCGTGCTCGACGACGGCGGGGACGCGACGATGTTGCTCCTCGAGGGAGCCGCGGCGGAGGCCGCCGGGGGAGTGACCCCCGCCGGTGCGGACGATCCCGCGGAGAAGCACGTCTTCGTGGCCCGGGTCGCGGCGTCGCTCGTGGAGGACCCCACCCGGTTCACCCGGATCCTCCCGGGCATGCTCGGGGTGTCCGAGGAGACCACGACGGGAGTCAACCGCCTCTACCGCCTCGCGGAGGAGGGACGCCTGCCGTTCCCCGCGATCAACGTGAACGACTCGGTGACGAAGTCGAAGTTCGACAACCGCTACGGCATCCGCCACTCGCTGCCCGACGGGCTCAACCGGGCGACCGACGTGCTCATCGGCGGCAAGGTCGCCGTCGTCGTCGGGTACGGGGACGTCGGCAAGGGCGCGGCGGAGTCCCTCCGGGGGCAGGGGGCGCGGGTGCAGATCGTCGAGATCGACCCGATCTGTGCTCTCCAGGCGGCGATGGACGGGTACGAGGTCGTGCGCCTGCCCGAGGCCGCACCCCACGCCGACTTCGTCATCACGACCACCGGCAACACCCGGGTGGTCCCCGTCGAGGTCCTCCAGGTGCTCAAGCCGGGAGCGGTCGTCGGCAACGTCGGACACTTCGACGACGAGATCGACCTCGCCGGCCTGCAGAAGCTCCCCGACACCCGGATCACGGAGATCAAGCCCCAGGTCCACGAATGGACGGTGGGCGTGCCGGCGGAGTCGGCATCCCGCCTCGGCCGCACGGAGACCTCCTTCATCGTGCTCTCCGAGGGCCGCCTCCTCAACCTCGGCAATGCGACCGGGCACCCCTCGTTCGTCATGAGTGCCTCGTTCACCAACCAGGTGATGGCGCAGATCGAGCTGTTCGCCCGGCACGCGGACTACACCCCCGGGGTGCACCGGCTCGCGAAGGCCCTCGACGAGAAGGTCGCCCGCCTCCACCTGCCGGCGCTCGGCGCGCAGCTGAGCGAGCTCACGAAGGAGCAGGCCGAGTACATCGGTGTCGACGTCGCGGGGCCCTTCAAGCCCGAGCACTACCGGTACTGAGCACTCCCGCGCCGGCCGCCCTCCCAGCCCGCTCGTTGCCGTTCCGTGACACGCCCCACAGCGCGTACGGATTCGACAGGGGCGGCCGGTGCGCGACAATAAGCACATGAACGCTCGGATCTTGGTCGTCGACGACGACACGGCATTGGCGGAAATGATCGGCATCGTCCTCAAGAGCGAGGGCTTCGAACCGCATTTCTGCGCCACCGGGTCGGGAGCGGTCGACGCCTTCCACCAGGTCCGCCCCGACCTCGTCCTCCTCGACCTCATGCTGCCGGGCAAGGACGGGCTCGAGGTGTGCCGGGAGATCCGGCTCGAGTCCGGCACCCCGATCATCATGCTCACCGCGAAGTCGGACACTGTCGACGTCGTCCTCGGCCTCGAGTCCGGCGCCGACGACTACGTGCCGAAGCCCTTCAAGCCGAAGGAGCTCATCGCCCGGATCCGCGCCCGCCTGCGGATGTCCGAGCCCTCGCAGCCGGAGATCCTCCAGGTCGCGGACGTGACGATCGACGTCGCCGGGCACTCGGTGACGAAGGGCGGACAGCCGGTCTCGCTCACCCCGCTCGAGTTCGATCTCCTCGTCGCGCTCGCGCGCAAGCCCTGGCAGGTGTTCTCGCGGGAGACCCTCCTCGAGGAGGTCTGGGGCTACAGCCATGCGGCGGACACGCGCCTCGTGAACGTCCACGTCCAGCGCCTGCGCTCGAAGATCGAACGCGACCCGGAGAAGCCGGAGATCGTCGTCACGGTCCGCGGAGTGGGGTACAAAGCGGGTCAGGCCGCGTGAACCCACGCGGACTCCCCGAGTGGATCCGCGCCGGGCGGCAACGTCTCGCACGGCTCTACCGCTCGGTGGTGCGGGCGTTCATGCGCTCGCTCCAGATGCGTATCGTCGCGCTCACCGTCATCCTCACGACGGTCGCGATCCTCGGGGTCGGCACCTATGTGTCCCAGCAGATCGCGCGGGGCCTCTACGAGTCGAAGCGGGACGCACTCTCCCAGCAGGTCGTCACCTACGCCGGTGAGCTGCAGTCGCTCTCCTACTCGGAGGACGAGGACACGCTCACGGAGACCCTCAACGCGCAGGTACGGAGTATGCTCACCCGCTCGTCGATCGACCTGCGGTCCATTTCCCTCGAACCGCTCGACGAGGGCACCGGCATGCAGCCGATGTCCGCGGTGATGAGCGGCGAGGAGACGATCTCGGTGGCCTCCCTGCCCGAGGTGTTCCGCACCGCCGTCGCCGACTCCGGCTCCGACGCCCAGGTCCACCAGTCCGTCACGCTCCCCGGCGACGACCGCGCCCCCGGCATCGTCATGGCGCAGACCGTGTCCGTGCCCTCCGGCGGCGAGTTCGCGCTCTACGTCGTCGCGGACCTCGCCGAGGACCGTCAGACCCTCGAGTTCGTGCAACGCGCCCTCGTCGTCGCCGCGATCGTCCTCGTCGTCCTCGTCGGTGCGGTCGCCTGGGTCGTCACCCGCCTCGTCGTCGTCCCCGTCCGCACGGGCGCCCAGGTGGCCCGCGAGATCGCCGACGGCAATCTCGACCAGCGCATGCCGGTGCACGGACGCGACGAGATCGCGACCCTCGCCCAGAGCTTCAACGACATGGCGGCGACCCTCCAGGACCAGATCACCCGCATGGAGCAGATCACGGTCCTCCAGCGGCAGTTCGTCTCCGATGTCTCCCACGAGCTCCGGACGCCGCTCACCACCATCAACGTCGCCTCGGACATGCTCTACGAGTCCCGGGACGACTTCGACGAGGTGACGAAACGCAGCGCCGAACTCCTCAAATCGCAGGTCGAACGCTTCGAGGCGCTCCTCAACGACCTCCTCGAGATCTCCCGCTACGACGCCGGTGCCGCACAGCTCGTCACCAAGCCCGTCGACATGGGGGAGATCGTCACCGGGGTGCTCGAGAACCTCACCGTCATCGCCGCGGAGATGGACACCGAGATCGTCCTCCACGCCCCGTCCTCCCCGGTCATGGCGGAGGTCGACTCGGTGCGCATCACCCGGATCGTCCGCAACCTCGTCGTCAACGCGATCGAGCACGGCGAGGGCAATCGCATCGACGTGTTCGTCGCCGCGAACGCGGAGGTCGCCGCGGTGAGCGTCCGCGACCACGGCGTCGGGATGGACGAGGAACAGGTCGAGCACGTGTTCGACCGGTTCTGGCGCGCCGACCCCTCGCGCCGTCGGACCCTCGGCGGTTCCGGTCTGGGCCTCGCGATCTCCCTCGAGGACGCGCACCTCCACCACGGGTGGCTCCAGGCCTGGGGGCGCCTCGGGGACGGTGCGTGCTTCCGCCTCACGGTGCCACGCCGGGAGGGCCGTGCCATCACGTCCTCCCCGCTGCCCCTGCCGCCGGCCGACGCCGTCATCCGCGGCACCGAACTCGTCGCCGGCCCCAGCACCTCGGACGGCACCGTCCGGATCCAGACCGGGAGCATCCCGCTCGTCGTCGAGGCCGAGGCGCTCGCCGCCGAGGACTCCGACTTCCGTCCGGAGAACCCCGACCCCGGCACCACCGGCGGACAGGAGGAACGCGCATGACCCGCCGTACCCACAGCCCGGCCGGACGTCGTTCCCGCCCGCGCGGCCTCGCGCCGGTGGCGGGCGCGCTCGCCGCGGTCGTGCTCGTCTCCGGGTGCGCCTCGATCCCCTCGGGCGGGGGAGTCGGGGTCATCCCGCTCGACGACACGGACTCCGCGGTGCAGTCGCAGATCGACGCGGAGGGCCCGGCCGAGGGCGACGGTCCGGACGAGATCGTCCGTGGTTTCCTCGCCGCCGGGTCCGGGTACGCCGACGACTTCGAGGTCGCGCGCTCGTTCCTCACCGAGGACTTCTCGACGGAATGGAACCCCTTCGCGAACGTCACGGTCCTCACCCCGGGCACGAACTTCGACGGGATGACCGCCGAGGTGACGACGGACCAGCAGACGGTGTCCTTCTCGGTGCCCGTCCAGGCGGTCCTCGACGACCGCCGCATCATGCGCGAGGCGAACCCGGGTGCGATGTCCGACCTCGAGTTCACCCTCCGACAGGTCAACGGGGAATGGCGGATCGCGCACGCCCCGCAGGGCATCGTGCTGTCCTCGGCGAACTTCTCGACGCTCTTCCAGGCGTACCCGCTCTTCTTCTACACCCCCGACTACACGGCACTCGTCCCGGACACCCGGTGGTTCGTCCGGTCCCCGGCGACCGCGTCGGAGGTCATGACCGAGTACCTGCGCGGACCCGCCGACTACCTCTCGGGTGCCGTCGCCTCGGCGATCCCCGAGGGCACCCAGCTCGACCCGCGTTCGGTGACGGTCGCGGAGGGGCAGGCCCAGGTCGGTCTCTCGCAGCAGATCGAGGACCTCGATCCCGTCACCCTCGAACGGGCGATCGACCAGATCACGGCGACGCTGGGCGAGGTCGGTGCGATCACCTCGGTCCAGGTGTCCGGCCCCTCCGGCACGCTCGTCCCCGGGGCGAACCTCGATCCGACGGGGGTCGGGATGAAGGACGCCCGGCCGGTGGCGCTGTCCGAGAACGCGATCGTGCGGATCTCCGGCACCACGGTCGAGGCCGTGCCGGGGCTCGACGCCCCCGTCGAGGGCGCGAGCGACCCCGCGGTGTCCGATGCGCAGATCCACGACTTCGGGTCCGGCACGGTGTACGCGTACCTGTCCGGCGACGGGAGGGAACTGCGCCGGCAGATCCTCGGGACGCAGGCCCAGGGCGGCACGGGCGGCGCAGCCGTCGTGGCGGAGGGAGAGGATCTCGTCGCTCCGAGTGTCGACCGGTTCGGGCTCGTCTGGACGGGGGAGCGGACGTCCGACGGACGGATCCGCACGATCTCCGCCGCCGGTACGGAGACCGGCCTCAATGCCGAGTTCCTCGACGGCCGGACCGTCGCCCGGCTCGCGGTGTCCCGGGACGGTACCCGGCTCGCGGTGCTGAGCACGGGGGAGGACGACGCCCCGCGGATCGACGTCGTCGGGATCCTGCGCAACGTCGACGGTCACCCCACGGGTCTCGCCTCGAGTGCCCCGCTCGCGGTCGGGACGACGTTCCGGTCGATCACCGATTTCTCCTGGGCCGGCCCCGATCAGCTCGTCGTGCTCGGTGCCCGGGAGGCCGGCGGTTCTCCCCAGCCGTACGTCCAGCACCTCCCCGGCCTCCTCGACTCCCTCGGGTCGATCGACGGCAGCTCGAGCATCACCGCGGCCGAGGACCTGCGGTCGGTGCGCGCCGGTACCGAGAGCGGTGACCTCTTCACCTACGGCGGCGGCTCGTGGCAGAAGGTCGTGGGCGCGGCGGTGTTCGACGTGTCGTACCCCGGCTGACCCCGCCACGCACCGGAGGTCACAGCCGACCTCCTCCGGTCACATTCCTCGGCTCGTTCTGGTGCCCGCCCGCCGCGTCGGTGACCCTGGATCCATGGGTGACCTCCTCGACCTCCTCGTGCCCCGCCGTTGCGCCGGCTGCGGGACCGAGTCCGTGAGTCTCTGCGCGCACTGCCTCACCGAGCTCGCGGTGCCCGTTCACGGCACCGTGCCGCGGTTCGGCACCGTCCCGGTCGTCGCCGCCGGGGAGTACGAAGGGGTCCTGCGTGAGCTCCTCGTGGGGTTCAAGGAGCGGGGCCGTCACGATCTCGCCCCCGTCCTGGGGCTCCTCCTCGCCCGGGCCGTGACCGGAGCGCTCCTGTCCCTGCCCGGGGCGCCCCGTCCGCCCGTCCACCTCGTTCCGGTGCCGAGCACCCGGGGTGCCCGGCGGCGCCGGGGAGCCGACCACGTCCTCGTCCTCGCGACGGAGGCCGCGCGGATCCTCCGGGCGGACGGGCTGCCCACACACCCGGCACCGGTGCTGGCGGTGCGGGCGCACCGGGACCAGGTCGGGTTCGGATCGCACGGTCGCAGGCGCAATGTCGCAGGTACGCACCGGCTCGATCCGCGGGCCGGGCGCCGGGCGCTCGCCGGCCTTCTCACCGGGACCGTCGTCCTCGTCGACGACATCTGTACGACCGGCGCGACCCTAGCTGAAAGCGCGCGCGTTCTCCGGGGGTACCGCATCCCGACACCGGGTGTCGCAACTGTCGGAACGACCCCGGGCGGTCCTCGCTTCGAACCGCTCGAGGGTGTTAAATGAAGGTACTCGCCAAACCGACGAGAGCGGAGGGTCATCCGATCCGACGTTCCCCGCACGAGGCCCGGATCCCGGGCAGCCGACGGGGAGCACCGGCAGGAACCGACCCCCGTGGGTGGGACCCTCCGTATACCACGGCAGTAACGCCCGAGTGCTAGGAGCGAAAATGGACACCGTCGTCAAGGGTCGCAATCAGACCATCTCCGACAGCTTCCGTTCGCACATTGAGGACAAGGTCGCGAAGGTCGAGCAGTTCGCCTCGCGTGCCGTGCGGGTCGAGGTCCAGGTGACCAACGACCCCCACGTCAAGGATCCGGAGAACTCCGAACGAGTGGAGATCACGGTCATCGGAAAGGGACGCGTCCTCCGGGCCGAGGCCCACGCCTCGGACAAGTACGCAGCACTCGATCTCGCATGGGCGAAGCTCCTCGAACGGCTGCGGCGGGCACGTGACCGCCAGAAGACCAGCCGTCAGGGTCGCCACCGGAACGAGTCCACTGCCGAGGTCCTTGCGAAGCTGGCCCCCGCGGAGACGATCCAGGAAGCCGCGATCGACGCGGAGCCGGAGATCGTCGTCGAGGAGGAGGCCGCTGCTGATCCCACCGGTGGTCGGATCAGGGCCGAGGGCGATTCCCCCGTGGTCCTGCGCGAGAAGAACTTCCCCGCCACCCCGATCGGGATCGAGGAAGCCCTCAACCGCATGGAGATGGTCGGTCACGACTTCTACCTCTACATCGACGAGGAGTCCGGCAAGCCGTCCGTGGTCTACCGCCGCAAGGGTTGGAGCTACGGCGTCATCGCCCTCGACAAGGACCTCGACGACGCGACAGCGAAATGACGAAGCACAACGGCGTACGGTGAACACCCGGTTCGTGGGAACACGGACGATGAATACACTGACCGGGTGAGAACACTGACTCAGGAGGCGGCCGGGCGTATCGCCCTGGCCGCCTCCGGCTTTTCCGCTCCCCGTCCGGCCGCCCCGAACGCCGGCCACCTGCGCCGGACCTTCGAACGCCTCGGGCTCGTGCAGATCGATTCGGTCGCCCGCGTCGTCCGGTCCCACTACCTGCCGTTCTTCTCCCGGCTCGGTCCCTACGACCGGGCGACCCTCGACCGGCTCTTCCACCGCGCTCCCCGGATGGGTGTCGAGTACTGGGTCCACGAGGCGGCCTACGCCCCGCCGAGCACGATCGCCCTCCTCGACGGCCGGCGGGCACGCTGGGCGAAGTACGGCTACGGTCACACCGACCCGGAGACGGGGGAGGGCTTCCGGGCGCTCATGCACGCGCTCGTGGACGAACTCGCGGTAGGTCCCGCCACCGCCCGTGAACTCGAGGCCCGGGTCGACCACGACATCCCCGAACGCGACCACCGGCACTGGGGCTGGAACCCGAGCCGCGTGAAATCCGCCCTCGAGGCGCTGTTCCGGTCCGGCCGTATCTCCGTCGCCGCCCGGAACGCCCACTTCGAGAAGGTGTTCGCGCTGCCCGAGCACGTCCACCCGGACCTGCCGCGGGTACCGGAGTTCTCCTTCGAGGTCCCGGACCCGAAGGCGCCCGGGGCACCGCGGGACGACGTCCTCGCACTCGTGCGCCGCGCCTCGGTGGCACTCGGGATCGGACGGTACGACTGTTTCGCCGACTACTACCGGCTGCCGCTCACCCCCGTGAAACGGGCGGTCGAATCGCTCGTCGCCGCCGGTGAGCTCGAACCGGTCGAGGTCGCCCGGGATCGGGCGTTCCTCCGCGCCGGTACCCGGGTACCGCGGAAGGTGGAGGCGACCGCGCTGCTCGCGCCCTTCGACCCGCTCGTATTCAACCGGAAACGGATCGCGTGGCTGTTCGACTTCGACTACCGGATCGAGATCTACACGCCGGCACACAAGCGGGTGTACGGGTACTACGTGCTGCCGTTCCTCCACGGGGACCGGCTCGTGGGCCGGGTGGACCTCGCGGCGGACCGGAAGGCGGAAGTCCTCCGGGTCCACGGGGTGTACTGGGAACCCGGCCGGTACCATCCGGTGGCGCTGGGCGAGGAACTCGAACGGATGCGCGTCTGGCTCGGGTTGGCACGCACCGTGGTGTCCGGGGGTCTGCCGGACGAGGTGGCCCGGGCACGGCCGGAGCCGCCGGGGGAGGAACCGGCACCCGGAACGTGAACCGCGGGTGAACGCCTCGTCCGAATCGCTCGGGAGGAGACGCGGAGCACCTCGCGTTAAGCTATGGGGCGGACGTCGGGGATCGTCGTCCGTTGTCGCCGTCAAGGAGAATCGTGGCCAACTTCCTGGAAAAGCTGTTGAGGACCGGTGAGGGGCGGACGCTCAAGAAGCTCCGGAACTACACCCAGGCGATCAACGCCCTGTCCGACGAATTCGAGAGGATGTCGGACACCGAACTCCGCGAGGAGACGGGGCGCTTCCGGAAGGCCTACGAGGACGGCAAGAGCCTCGACGCGCTGCTGCCCGAGGCCTTCGCCGCGGTCCGTGAGGCCTCCTCCCGCACACTCGGGATGCGCCACTTCGACGTGCAGCTCATGGGCGGTGCGGCACTCCACCTCGGCAACATCGCGGAGATGAAGACCGGTGAGGGCAAGACCCTCGTCGCGACGCTGCCCGCGTACCTCAACGCGATCTCCGGCAAGGGTGTCCACGTCGTCACGGTGAATGACTACCTCGCGAAGTACCAGTCGGACCTCATGGGGCGCGTCTTCCGCTTCCTCGGCATGGAGACCGGCTGCATCCTCGCGAACATGCGTCCGGACGAACGCCGCAAGCAGTACGCGGCGGACATCACCTACGGCACGAACAACGAGTTCGGCTTCGACTACCTCCGCGACAACATGGCGTGGACGTCCGAGGAGATGGTCCAGCGCGGCCACAACTTCGCGATCGTCGACGAGGTCGACTCGATCCTCATCGACGAGGCGCGCACCCCGCTCATTATCTCCGGGCCCGCCGACGGTGACAGCAACCGCTGGTACGGCGAGTTCGCGACCGTCGTCAAGCGCCTGCGGGTCGACCGCGACTACGAGGTCGACGAGAAGAAGCGCACCATCGGCATCCTCGAGGCCGGCATCGACAAGGTCGAGAACTACCTCGGGATCTCGAACCTCTACGACTCCGACAACACCCCGCTCATCAGCTTCCTCAACAATGCGATCCGCGCGAAGGAACTGTTCAAGCGCGACAAGGACTACGTCGTGCTCGACGGCGAGGTGCTCATCGTCGACGAACACACCGGCCGCATCCTCAAGGGCCGCCGGTACAACGAGGGTCTCCACCAGGCGATCGAGGCCAAGGAGGGCGTCGAGGTCAAGCCGGAGAACCAGACCCTCGCGACGATCACGCTGCAGAACTACTTCCGTCTCTACGACACCCTCTCGGGCATGACCGGTACCGCGGAGACCGAGGCCGCCGAGTTCATGTCGACGTACAAGCTCGGGGTCGTCCCGATCCCGACGAACAAGTCGATGCAGCGCATCGACCAGCCGGATTTCGTCTACAAGAACGAGAAGGCGAAGTTCGACGCGGTCGTCGAGGACATCGTCGAGCGTCATCGGACGGGGCAGCCGGTCCTCGTCGGCACGACGAGCGTCGAGAAGAGCGAGTACCTCTCGAAACAGCTCTCCCGCAAGGGCGTGCGCCATGAGGTCCTCAACGCGAAGAACCACGCCCGTGAGGCATCGATCATCGCGCTCGCTGGTCGGAAGGGCGCCGTCACCGTGGCCACGAACATGGCCGGCCGCGGTACCGACATCATGCTCGGCGGCAACGCCGAGCACATCGCGGTCGCGCAGATGGCCGAACGCGGACTCGACCCGGTCGAGCACTCCGAGGAGTACGAGAAGGTGTGGCCGGAGGTCCTCGCAGCCGCGGAGAAGCGCGTGCACGAGGAGGGCGACGAGGTCCGTGAGCTCGGCGGACTGTACGTCCTCGGTACCGAGCGTCACGAGTCCCGCCGGATCGACAACCAGCTGCGCGGTCGTTCGGGACGTCAGGGCGATCCGGGCGAGTCCCGGTTCTACCTCTCACTCACGGACGACCTCATGCGCCTGTTCGGGTCCGGTGCGGCCGAACGCATCATGGCGACCGCGAACGTCCCCGACGACGTACCGCTCGAGTCGAAGATGGTCTCCCGCGCGATCCTCTCGGCCCAGACCCAGATCGAGCAGCGCAATGCCGAACAGCGCAAGAACGTCCTCAAGTACGACGACGTCCTCAACCGGCAGCGCACCGTCATCTACTCCGAACGCAAGCGGGTCCTCGACGGGGCGGACCTCACCGAGCAGGTGCAGCTGTTCCGTGACGACGTGCTCGAGGCGTACGTGCGGGGTGCGACGCAGGGTTCCTCGGACAGCTGGGACCTCGATGGGCTCTTCACCGCCCTGTCCGATCTCTACACCCCGTCGATCACGGCGGAGGACCTCATCGAGGACGCCGGTGGGATCCAGCACCTCACCCGCGAGAAGGTGCTGGCGGAGATCCGGGCGGACGCGGACCTCGCGTACGACAAGCGCGAGCAACAGCTCGGTGAGGAGGCGATGCGCGAACTCGAACGCCGGGTCGTCCTCTCCGTCATCGACAAGCGGTGGCGCGAGCACCTCTACGAGATGGACTACCTCAAGAACGGCATCGGACTGCGGGCGATGGCCCAGCGCGATCCGCTCGTCGAGTACCAGCGCGAGGGCTTCGTCATGTTCACGACGATGCAGGAGGGCATCAAGGAGGACGTCGTTCGCCTCACGAACAAGCTCGAGGTGAAGGTCCGCGTCGATCCGGGTGCGGACGCCGAGGACCCGAGCGACGACAAGGTCGAGGTCGACGCGGCCGAACTCCGCCCGCGCACCCCGAAGCTCAGCCTCTCCGCACCCTCGGACTCCGGTGGGGTCGAGGTCCGTTCGGAGAACGGTCCCGCCCAGTCCGCCGGCGGCACCGGGGGCACCGGGAACGCCGTGCCGAAGAACCGGGCACAGCGCCGCCGCGGCTGAACCGCGACATCACCACAACACCCGAGGCGCCGCGTGGGC
>NZ_BAAANO010000016.1:46548-48698 GCF_039529845.1 Brevibacterium samyangense
TCCGGCGCGGCTCCCCCTCGGCGAGCGGTGTGCTCACGCCGAGACGAAGCCGGTGACGCACCAGCGGCCGCGGACGTGTTCGAGCCGCAGTCCGGTGCCGCGGGAGCGGCGCGGCGTCGTGATGACGACGGCCGCCTCGACGACCGTCGGGGACACCCGGCAGAGGCGGGGCGTGCCGGTGCTCTGCACGGTCCGCAGTGGGGGAGCGCTGCGGGCGAGGTCGCCGCGGATCGCGGCATGGGTGCGGAGCCGCTCGAGGAGTTCCGGTTCGACCCAGCGCGCGATCGAGGCTGCCGCCCGCGCTCCCTGCATCACCTCGACGATCGCCGTCGCGAGCGATCGCACCGTCGCGATGAGGAAGTCGTCGGGTTCCTCGTCCGAGGCCGCCGGTGGTCCGACGACGGTCCGGGTGACGGGTGCACTCCGTCCGGGGGTACGTGGGGTCGGTCGGGTGAGGACGAGAGGCGTGGTCACGACCGCGCTCCGTCCGGTGCGGGCCCGGTTCCGCTGTGCGAGGCGAGGTCGGTCGGGATCGTGAGCACAGCGCCGGGCAGGAGGAGGTCGGGATCCGCTCCCACGACCTCCGCATTCGCGCGGTGCAGCGCATCGACCGCGGCAGCGGTGTGCTGTACCCCGTGCGCCCCGCGCTCGCGGGCGATGCTCCAGAGCGACTCGCCGCGGGTGACGGTGTGCACGGTGACCTCGGGTGCGGCGGGTGAGGCCGGTGCGTCGTCATCGGTGGGAACCCGGTCCGCGGCCTCGGCCTCGGGGTCGACGGACGGAACGGTCGCACCGGTGACCGGCCACGCGGGGGAGGGGACCCCATGGGTGGGCGGTGCGGGTTCCCGTGGCTCGCTCTGGTGCGGTGCGGTGAATCCGGAGGTCGGCCACGCCGGTGAGGGAATCACGGCGTTCGCGGGAGAGCCCACGCCGAGTGCGATGACCGCAGCGGTCGGGAGGAGGAGGCTGCCGCGCAGCAGAGCGGGACTCACTCGGAACGCGCAGCGACCCACGGCGCTCGCCGCGGTCGCGGAGACGAGCGAGAGCCCCCACGCCAGCCCGGACAGGACGACGGCGACGGTCGTACGGATCCCACCGAGGACGCCCGCGAGGACCGTGACGAGGACGAGCGCCGCGCCGGCGTCCCCGGTCGCGGTGAGCTCCCACCACGTTCGCCACCGGAGGGCGAAGGCGGACACGAGGGCGAGATGGCCGAGAACGGCGAGAACGGGTAACAGGCGCATGGGAACTCCTCGGAACGGCGTGCGTTCAAGAGTGTCAGTGCGTGATGTTGATGTCAATAGATGCGATTTGACGCCATTACATACTCGTCGAATGCGAGAGGTGTCATGGGGGGAACATGCGTCCGTTCGTGACAAGTTCGCGCCACCGGTTGCACAGCAGGGGCAGACTGCAGCCATGAGCGAGACCCTGCCGCCGGACGACGACCGTTTCTCCCGCCTCTTCGCGGATCTCGATGCCGCAGCACGGGCGGAGAGTGCCCATGAGCGCGCGGGTGAGTTCGGGGACCGTGTGCACGAGGAGCTCGCCGAGGTGACGTTGCCGAGGCGGATCGCCGGCGCGCTCGGTGAACGGGTGCGGTTCCGCCTCGTCTCCGACGAGGTCGAGGGGGCGGTACGTGCGGTCGGGGAGAACTGGTGTCTCGTGGACGCGGCAGCGGGCCGGGGTGACGCAGGTCGAGGCGTGGGGCCCGAGGTTCCGGGCGTCGAGGGCGAGGTGCTCGTGCTCGTCGTGCTCGATGCGGTGGAGTCGCTCGTCCTGCCCTCGGTCCGGCATGCGCCCGCATCCGCCGTGTCGCGTCGGAGTCTCGGATCGGTGCTGCGTGAATGGGCGACGTCCCGTCACGTGGTCCGGGTCGTGTACGGCCTCTCCGGGTCCGCGGTGAAGGGCGTCCTCGCCCACGTCTCACGGGATCATGTGCAGATCGGTCGCGGAGTCGCCGGGAGTGCCGGCCTCGTGGTGCCGTTGCGTGCACTCGTGACCGTGCGGCGCCTCGGGTGAGAGGGGGTCAAAGACCAAAATGTGTGTCCAGGATGGCCCGCTTGCCCAGTAACCCGTAGGGCAAAACCCTCGTGTACATGCCCGGTCAGCATGTTCGGTGCCAGATCCTCGACATCAGCCCCGCCGTG
>NZ_BAAANO010000017.1:0-22476 GCF_039529845.1 Brevibacterium samyangense
TGGGGTGCCATGAGAGTGGTGGTGCTGCCTTTGTGGAAGGTTGGATCACTCTCTATGAAACACGGGACGATTCATCCATCCCAAACTCGACTTCCTGCTCAAGGGCCACCGTGTCGACTTCGACGCCCCCGACCTCGAACTCGAGACACTCGCCGCCGTCGATGCCAAGGTAAGCGCAATCATCGATGCACACGAGGATGAGCCTAACCGCTAATTTGTGGGCCTACTTGTCAAGAGGCAAACCCGGATTTCCCCTACGTCGATCAGTCTTGATCCCTCGGCAGCTAACGCCGTCAAGCGATCACAGAAGACCGCCATCTAGCGAGCAAATCCACACCCCCGGAGCAGACGACATCATCCCGGAGTACGTTTTCCAGAAGTGCGAGGGCGGACCGGAACACCTGCTGCGGGCGCCTGAACGGTCCGGCAGGCTCCGCTTGGCACTGCTGTCCCCGGTTACACGCAGAATCCGGAGGATAATGCGTGCAAACCGAGACGGTGCTGTGAGCTCGGCACGGGCGGCGACCAGGCACCCGCAGGCGCCACACACGACGAAGGCCCGGAACCGGGGAGGTTCCGGGCCTTCGGGGTGTCTCGGTCCGTTCGTGGCCTGAGACCGGGTTCTGCGCGGTTGGGGTCGGCTCTCAGCCGGCGAAGCGCACCGTGAGGCCGAGCAGGATGATCGAGGCCACCCAGACGACGGCGACGAGCGCGGTGAACCGGTTGAGGTTGCGCTCGGCGACACCCGAGGCACCGAGGTTCGAGCTCATGCCGCCACCGAACATGTCCGACATGCCACCGCCCTTGCCCTTGTGGAGCAGGATGAGCAGCGTGAGGAAGATGCTCGTGAGGATGAGGATGACCGTGAGGGTCCAGGTCAGAATGGTCACGAAGGGTTACCTATCGGTCGGTTCGGAGAACGCGGTTCGGTGCGGGCGCAGTATCGGCGCTGACTGGAGTCTACTTCCCGACGGCGCGCGCGCACAAAGTCGCGAAGCTCTCGGGATCGAGACTCGCTCCGCCGACGAGTGCCCCGTCGACGTCCTCGTGCTCGACGATCTCCGCGACGTTGTCGGGTTTGACGCTGCCGCCGTAGAGGAGGCGCACGCCGGCCGCGAACTCCGCGGAGAACATCTCCTCGAGCGCGCCACGGACGCCGGTGCACATGTCGGAGGCGTCCTGCGCGGTCGCGGTCTTCCCGGTGCCGATCGCCCACACGGGCTCGTACGCGATGACGAGGCCGTCGAGGGCCTCCGCGTCGAATCCGTCGAGAGCGGCCCGCACCTGGGCGAGCACGACGTCGTTCTGGGTGCCGGCCTCACGGACGTCGAGCGATTCGCCCACGCAGAGGATCGGCGTGAGTTCGTGACGGAGAGCGGCCTCCACCTTGGCACGGACGACCTCGTCGGTCTCCGCGTGGTACTCGCGACGCTCACTGTGGCCGACGGCCACGTAGGTGCACCCGAGGCGAGACAGGAAAGCGCCCGAGACCTCGCCGGTGTACGCGCCCGCGTCGTGGACGGACAGGTCCTGGGCACCGTACTGCACCGGGAGCTTGTCACCCTGGACGAGGGTCTGCACCGACCGGATGTCGGTGAACGGAGGGAGCACCGCGACGTCGACCGATTCGGGGTCGACCTTCGCATCGCGCAGCGCCCAGGCGAGCTTCTGCACCGCGGAGATCGCCTCGAGGTGGTCGAGGTTCATCTTCCAGTTGCCCGCGAGCAGCGGGGTTCGCGTCGTCATGCCGCTCAGTCCTCGAGCACCGCGAGGCCGGGCAGTTCCTTGCCCTCGAGGAACTCGAGCGATGCGCCACCACCGGTGGAGATGTGCCCGAAGTCCTCGTCGGCGAATCCGAGGTTGCGCACGGCCGACGCGGAGTCGCCTCCGCCGACGACGGTGAGTCGGCCGTCCACGACACCGCCGTGCGCCTTCGTGAGGGCTTCGGCGACGGCCTTCGTGCCGCCGGCGAACGCCTCGAACTCGAAGACGCCCATGGGGCCGTTCCAGAACACGGTCTTCGCGGCCTTGATGATCTCCGCGTAGCGTGCAGCGGACTCGGGTCCGATGTCGAGGCCGAGGGCCGAGGTGCCCGCGGGAGAGGACTCGATGCCGTCGGCGGGGACCGTCCAGTGGTCGGCGTCCGCGGCGAACGCGGACGCGACGACGACGTCGGTCGGGAGGACGATCTCGACCCCGAGCTCCTCCGCCTTCTTCAGGTAGCCCTTGACGGTGTCGATCTGGTCCTCCTCGAGGAGGCTCGCACCGACGCCGTGACCGAGTGCCTTGAGGAAGGTGAACACCATCCCACCACCGATGACGAGGGTGTTCGCGCGTTCGAGGAGGCTCGCGATGACACCGAGCTTGTCGGAGACCTTCGAACCGCCGAGGACGACGACGTAGGGACGCGCCGGGTCCTCGAGGAGGGTGCGGCTCACCTCGACCTCGGCCTGCACCAGTCCACCCGCGTAGTGCGGCAGCAGCGTCGCGACATCGCAGACGCTCGCCTGCTTGCGGTGGACGACACCGAAACCGTCGGAGACGAAGACGTCCGCGAGGGACGCGAGTTCCTTCGCGAAGGCGAGGCGCTCGGCATCGTCCTTCGAGGTCTCACCCGGGTTGAACCGGAGGTTCTCGAGGAGGAGGACCTCGCCGTCCTGCAGCGCCGCAGCCTTCGCCTTCGCGTCCTCTCCGACGGTGTCCGAGGCGAAGGCGACCGGCCGGCCCACGGCCTCCGCGAGAGCGGGGACGACGGGAGCGAGGGAGTACTTGGCCTCCGGTGCACCCTTGGGGCGGCCCAGGTGCGCCATCACGATGACCTTCGCCCCCGCCTCGGCGAGCGACGTGAGGGTCGGTGCGGAGGCGAGGATGCGCCCGGCGTCCGTGATCGTCGTGCCGTCGAGCGGGACGTTGAGATCGCTGCGGACCAGCACCCGCTTGCCCGCGAACTCGGCCGGGTTGTCGAGAGTCTTCATGAATGGCCTTTCACCTGGACCGACGCGTGACCGGCGGTCGTGACTGACGGAGGTTCTTCGCAGTCGAGGTTACTCGAAATCGGGCCCCGAGGAAGACCTCGGGGCCCGATCCGGGAGGTGATGTGCGAGGACTCAGGCGTCCTTGCCGACGAGCACCGCCATGTCGACGAGACGCTGCGAGTAGCCCCACTCGTTGTCGTACCACGAGAAGACCTTGATCTGATCGCCGAGCTTGCGGGTGAGCAGCGCGTCGAAGATCGAGGAGTGGTCGTTCATGATGATGTCGGAGGAGACGATCGGGTCCTCGGTGTATTCGAGGATCCCGGCGAGTTCGCCCTCGGCGGCCGCCTTGATCGCGGCGTTGACCTCCTCGACCGTCGCGTCCTTCTCGGGCACAAAGGTGAGGTCGACGACGGAACCGGTGACGACCGGGACGCGGATCGCGAGGCCGTCGAGCTTGCCCTTGAGCTCCGGGAGGACCTCGGTCACGGCCTTGGCCGCACCGGTCGAGGTCGGCACGATGTTGACGGCTGCGGCACGCGCACGACGGAGGTCCTTGTGCGGGCTGTCGACGAGGTTCTGGTCCGCGGTGTAGGCGTGGACGGTCGTCATGAGGCCGCTCTTGATCCCGAAGGTCTCGTCGAGGACCTTGGCGACCGGGGCGAGGCAGTTCGTCGTGCAGGAGGCGTTGGAGACGATGTGGTGCTTCTGCGGGTCGTATGCGGAGTCGTTCACACCCATGACGAAGGAACCATCGATGTCCTTGCCCGGGGCGGAGAGGACGACCTTCTTCGCGCCCGCCTCGATGTGCGCCTGGGCCTTGTCCCGGTCACGGAAGACGCCGGTCGCCTCGACGACGACGTCGACGCCGACCTCGCCCCACTTGAGGTCGTGGGGGTCCCGCAGGGAGGTGGCGCGGATCCGCTTGCCGTCGACCGTGATCGACTCGTCGTCGAAGGAGATCTCCGCGGGGAACTTCCGCCACGTGGAGTCGTACTTGAGCAGGTGCGCGAGGTGCGCGTTGTCGGTGAGGTCGTTGATCGCGACGACCTCGATGTCGTGATCGCCTTCGAGAGCCTGACGGAAGAACGAACGACCGATGCGGCCGAATCCGTTGATGCCAACGCGAACAGTCATAACGAGTGCCTCCAGGGAGAACGTGTGTTGCGGGACGTGATCTGGAACGTCCCACCGAACACAACAATTCCCCACAGGAACACACTTGTCCAGACTTCCGGGTGATGTCGGTCGCAGTGATTCCGGACACGTCCGGAGGCGCCCCGCGACGCGTCCGGTGACACCCGGAGCCGGCCTCGGACGGGGCGCTCAGTCCGCGTCGAGCATGTCGGCCGTGAGGCTCGCCTCGGTGCCCGGGATCCCGAGTTCCTCGGCCCGCTTGTCGGCCGTCGCGAGCAGGCGCCGGATCCGTCCGGCGATCGCGTCCTTCGTCATCGGCGGGTCCGCGAGCTGTCCGAGTTCCTCGAGGGAGGCCTGCTTGTGGGTGAGGCGCAGGGTCCCCGCGTAGAGGAGATGGTCCGGGACGTCCTCCCCGAGGATCTCGAGCGCGCGTTCGACACGCGCCCCGGCGGCGACGGCGGCCCGCGCGGCAGCGCGCAGGTTCGCGTCGTCGAAGTTCGCGAGGCGGTTCGCGGTCGCGCGGACCTCCCGCCGCAGCCGCCGTTCCTCCCACACCATCCGGGCGTCCGTCGCGCCCATGTTCGTGAGGAGGTCACCGATCGCCTCGCCGTCGCGGAGGACGACGCGGTCGATGCCCCGGACCTCCCGGGCCTTCGCGGTGAGCCCGAGGCGCCTGGCCGCACCCACGAGGGCGAGGGCCGCCTCGGGGCCGGGGCACGTGATCTCGAGCGCCGAGGACCGGCCGGGCTCGGTGAGGGAGCCGTGGGCGAGGAACGCACCGCGCCAAGCCGCGCGGGCGTCCGCGAGGGATCCGTTGACGACCGCTGCGGGCAGCCCCCGCACCGGGTGACCGCGATTGTCGATGAGACCCGTCTGCCGGGCGAGGGACAGGCCGTCGCGGGCGACCCGCACGAGGTAACGACTGCCCTTGCGGATGCCGGAGGGACTGATGACGACGACCTCGGCGGTGTGCCCGTAGAGCGCCTTGATCTCCCCGCGGAGCCGGCGGGCGACCGCGCCGGTGTCGACCTCGGCCTCGATGACGATGGACCCGGCCATGATGTGGAGGGAGTTGGAGAACCTCAACAGCGCGGAGACCTCGGCCTTCCGGGCCGAGGTGCGCGTCACCTCGAGCCGTGCGAGCTCGTCCTTCACCTGCGCGGTCAGTGCCATCCGTTCTCCCCTTCTGCTGTCACCGCGGTCGAGTGCGGTCCGCGGCGCTCGGCGCCGGCGTCACCACTGTTCGTCCACAGGGATCCCCGCGTCGAGCAACACGTCACGGTAGCACGCGGCGAGTTTGAGGCTGTCGTGCGCCTTCGGGCGACGGGAGGCGAGCGGCCGGGTCCACAGGCGGGCACCGAACAGGTCCTCCGCCATCCGCGCGAGATCCTTCTCACGTGCCGCAGCAGCGTCGTCGACGAGGACGTAGTCGATCCCGAGGCGCGGCGCGTGGGCGTGGAGCGAGGTGAGGTGGCCGGCGAGGGTGAGCCCCTTCGTCTCCCCCTCCGCTCCCGGCAGATTGAGGGTGAGGGTGGTGAGCCCCGGCGCCTCGACGATGGCCCGGGCGAGGTCCGGGACGAGGAGGTGCGGCATCACCGAGGTGTACCAGGAGCCCGGCCCGAGGTTGAGGACCTCGGCGGTCCGCACGGCCTCGAGCGTCTCCTCCCGTGCCGGCGGGTCCGCGGGGACGAGCCGCACCTGATCGACGTGCCCGGGTGTCGCGGCGAGGCACGACTGGCCGCGGATGACCTCCGCAGGGGCGCCGGGACCGGGACGGACGTCCGCCTCGATCCCGAGCGGCACCGAGGACATCGGGAGGACCCGCCCGTGGGTGCGCAGAAGCCGGGCGACGAGGTCGAGTCCGTCGACGTGATCGCCGAGGATCTGCCAGAGCGCGGAGATGAGCAGGTTGCCGACCGCGTGATCGTTCAACGGGCCGTCCGAGGTGAACCGGTGCTGGAGGACGTCCCGCCACGTGCGGCCCCACTCGCCGTCGTCGCAGAGAGCTGCGAGAGCCATCCTGAGATCCCCCGGCGGAAGACCACCGAACTCCTCGCGCAGGCGGCCCGAGGACCCGCCGTCGTCCGCGACCGTGACGACCGCCGTGAGGTTCTCCGTGAGGAGCCGGAAAGCGCGCAGGGCCGCGTAGAGCCCGTGTCCCCCACCGAAGGAGACGACGCGGGGACCGCCGCCGGGTTCGCTGGCGCCGGCGGTCACGCGGAGTGGGATCTCCCCCGTCGGGAGGTTCGGCACGCCCATGTCACTCCCGGCCCAGATCGCGGTGGCGGACATTCACCCGGGCGTGGACGCGGTCCGCGAGGCGCTTCGCGAGCTGTTCGGTGATCGCGACCGAACGGTGCTTGCCCCCGGTGCATCCGATCGCGATGGTCGCGAACGTGCGGTTCTCGCCCAGGTACCCCTCGACGACGACGTCGAGGGTGCTGAGGTAACGGTCGATGAAGGTGAGGGCGCCGGGCTGGGACAGCACGTAGTCCGCGACCTCGACGTCCTGCCCCGTATGACCCCGCAGGTGGGGGATCCAGTACGGATTGGGCAGGAACCGGACGTCCACGACGTGATCGGCGTCCATCGGGATGCCGTACTTGAAACCGAAGCTCATGACGGTGAGCCGCAGCGGCGACACCCCGTCCTGACCGAAGGCGCTCCGCACCTCGTTCGAGAGCTGGTGGACGTTGAGGTCCGAGGTGTCGATGATGATGTCGGCGCGATCGCGGAGGGAGCCGAGGGCCTCGCGTTCGGCGGTGATGCCGTCGACGAGTGTGCCGTCCCCCTGGAGGGGATGCGGCCGACGGACGGACTCGAATCGCCGCACGAGCACCTCGTCGGCGGCGTCGAGGTAGAGCACCCGGATGCCGATGCCCTGGTCCTGGTAGTCCGACAGGACCCGATCGAGTTCGGAGAACATCGCACGACCGCGGACGTCGGCGACGACCGCGACCTTCGGCAGGGCGCCCTCCGCGCGGGCCACGAGTTCGACGAGCGGCGGGATCATGAGCGGCGGGAGGTTGTCCACCACGTACCAGTTCATGTCCTCGAGCGCGTTGGCCGCGGTCGAGCGTCCGGCGCCGGACATGCCGGTGAGCAGGAGGATCTCGAGTCCGGTGTCGTTCCGCGGGTGCGGGGGCGGACTCGGGACGGGGCTCGGGACAGGGGGGATCGTCATCCTCGTCGGTGCCTTCCGATGGGGGCCGGTGCGTCAGCACTACGGTACCGGGTGGTGACGCGGGCTACTCCCCCGTCGCCGCCTCGGGGGCCGTCGACTCCTCCGGTGCGTCCTCGGCGTGGAGGACGGCGTGGATCCGCGCGGCGAGGGCCGGGCCCACGCCCTTGACCTCCTGGAGTTCCGCGACCGAGGCCGCCCGCATCTTCTTCACCGAGCCGAAGTGCCGCAGCAGTGCCTTGCGCTTCGCGTCCCCGAGGCCCTCGACCCCGTCGAGCACGCTCGCGCGCATCGAGGCTCCCCGGCGTTTGCGGTGGTACGAGATCGCGAACCGGTGGGCCTCGTCGCGGACCCGCTGGAGCATGAAGAGGCCCTCCGAGTTCCGCGGCAGGATCACGGGGAACTCGTCGTCCGGGACCCAGACCTCCTCGAGGCGTTTCGCGAGCCCGACGACCGAGATGTCCATGATGCCGAGGTCCTCGAGCGCCTTCACCGCCGCGTGCACCTGTGGGAGCGCACCGTCGACGACGAGGAGCGAGGGCCGGTAGCCGAAGCGTTCGTCCGGCTCGTCCTCAGCGAGGCTCTCGAGATACCGGGAGAAGCGCCGGGACACGACGTCGTACATCGACGAGGTGTCGTCCCGGGCTGCCTCCCCCGTCACCGCGAAGTGGCGGTAGTCGCGCTTCTTCGGCAGTCCGTCCTCGAACACGACGAGGGAGCCGACGACATTGCTGCCGAGCGTGTGCGAGTTGTCGATGCACTCGATGCGCAGGGGCGGTTCGGGCAGGCCGAGCGCCGTCTGGATCTCCGTGAGCGCCGCCGAGCGCGTCGTGAGGTCCGAGGCGCGGCGAGTCTTGTGGAGCACGAGGGCCTGGGACGCGTTCTTCGCGACGGTGTCGAGCACCGCCTTCTTCTCGCCCCGCTGCGGGACCCGGATGACGACCCGGGACCCGCGACGTTCCGAGAGCCACGCAGTGAGGAGTTCGAGGTCCTCCGGGAGGGTGTCGACGAGGATCTCGCGCGGGATCGCCTCGGGGTCGACCTCGGTGTACGCCTGCCGGAGGTAGTCGCTCGTGAGTTCCGCGGGGCCCGCCTCCTGGAGCCGTTCGATGATCCACCCGCGTTCACCGCGGATGCGACCGCCCCGGACGTGGAACACCTGGACGGAGGCCTCGAGTTCTTCGGTGACGAGGGCGAAGACGTCCGCGTCCGCATTCATCGAGAGGACGACGGCGCTCTTGTCGACGACCTTCTCGAGTGCCACGATCTCGTCCCGCAGGCGCGCCGCGCGTTCGTAGTCGAGTTCCGCGGCGGCCTCGGCCATCTCCGCCCTCCGCGGGCCGATGAAGGCACCGGTGTTCCCGGACATGAAGTCGACGACGTTGCGGGCGAGGTCCTTGTGCTCCTCCGGGGTGACCCGACCGACGCACGGTGCCGCACACTTGTCGATGTACCCGAGGAGGCACGGCCGACCGGTGGCCTGCGCGCGCCGGAACACCCCGTTCGTACAGGTGCGGACCGGGAACGCCTTGAGCAGGAGGTCGAGGGACTCCTTGATCGCCCACACCTGACTGAATGGCCCGAAGTACTTCACCCCGGGTTTCCGCTTCCCGCGGGTGACGAACGCCCGCGGATACTCGTCCTTCATCGTCACGGCGAGGTACGGGTACGACTTGTCGTCGCGGAACATCACGTTGAACCGCGGATCGAACTCGTTGATCCACGTCCACTCGAGCTGGAGCGCCTCCACCTCGGTATTCACGACGGTCCACTCGACGGAGGCGGCGGTGTGCACCATCGTGAAGGTCCGGGGGTGGAGATCCGCGGGATTCGCGAAGTACGAGTTGAGCCGGTTGCGGAGGTTCTTCGCCTTGCCGACGTAGATGACCCGACGGTGCTCGTCCCGGAACTTGTAGACCCCGGGTTCCGTGGGGATCTCCCCCGTCGCCGGGCGGTACGTGCTCGGATCCACGGATCAGTGCTTCTTCGCGGGAGTCTTCTGCGCGGAGGCCTTCCGCGCGGGCGCGGACCCCGACGTCTTCCCTCGTTTCGCCGGTGCAACGTCCGTGATGACGCGACCCCGCCGTGCGAAGAGGTCACCGAGGAACTGACCGGTGTACGA
The DNA here is from genome assembly GCF_039529845.1 of Brevibacterium samyangense. Taxonomy (NCBI): domain Bacteria; kingdom Bacillati; phylum Actinomycetota; class Actinomycetes; order Micrococcales; family Brevibacteriaceae; genus Brevibacterium; species Brevibacterium samyangense. The sequence continues at coordinate 9,416 of NZ_BAAANO010000017.1, forward strand.
CTCCGGGACCTGCGCGACCTCCTCCGGCGTGCCCTGGGCGACGACCGTACCGCCGCCCCGACCGCCCTCGGGACCCATGTCGATGATGTGGTCCGCGGACGCGATGACGTCGAGGTTGTGCTCGATGACGATCACCGTGTTGCCCTTGTCGACGAGGTTCTGGAGGACGTCGAGGAGCTTCCGGATGTCCTCGAAGTGCAGACCCGTCGTGGGTTCGTCGAGCACATAGACCGTCCGACCCTTCGTCCGCTTCTGGAGCTCGGCCGCGAGTTTGACGCGCTGTGCCTCACCGCCGGAGAGCGTCGTCGCCGGCTGGCCGAGGCGCACATAGCCGAGGCCGACCTCGACGAGGGTGCGGAGGTAGCGGGAGATCGAGGGAACCGCCTCGAAGAAGTCCGCGGCCTCCTCGATCGGCATGTCGAGGACATCCGCGATACTCTTGCCCTTGAAATGGGCCTCGAGGGTCTCCCGGTTGTACCGGGCACCGTGGCACACCTCGCAGGGGACGTAGACGTCCGGCAGGAAGTTCATCTCGATCTTGATCGTGCCGTCGCCGTGGCAGTTCTCGCAGCGGCCACCCTTGACGTTGAAGGAGAACCGGCCCGGCTGGTAACCGCGGATGCGCGCGACCTCCGTCTCCGCGAACAACTGGCGGACCTTGTCGAAGACACCCGTGTACGTCGCCGGGTTCGACCGGGGCGTCCGCCCGATCGGGGACTGGTCGACGTGGATGACCTTGTCGAGCTGATCGAGTCCGGTGATGCGCTTGTGCCGGCCGGGGACCCGCTTGGCGCCGTTGAGCACGTTCGCGAGTTCGGTGTAGAGGATGTCGTTGACGAGTGTCGACTTCCCGGAACCCGACACACCGGTGACGGCCGTGAGCACACCGAGCGGGAAGGAGACGTTCACGTCCCGCAGGTTGTTCTCGCGGGCGCGTTCGACCGTGAGGACACGGCCCTCGTCGACGGGACGGCGTGTGGTCGGCAGTTCGATCCGGCGGCGCCCGGCGATGTACGCACCGGTGATCGATCCCTCGGCGTCCGCGAGTCCCGGGACCGGACCGGAGTACATGACGCTGCCGCCGTACTCGCCGGCTCCCGGGCCGATGTCGACGATCCAGTCCGCGGCCTCGATCGTCTCCTCGTCGTGTTCGACGACGATGAGGGTGTTCCCGAGGTCGCGCAGGTGCACGAGCGTCTCGATGAGACGGCGGTTGTCGCGCTGGTGGAGACCGATCGAGGGTTCGTCGAGGACGTAGAGCACGCCGACGAGGCCCGAACCGATCTGGGTGGCGAGGCGGATGCGCTGTGCCTCACCGCCGGACAGGGTGCCCGCGGTGCGGTCGAGGCTGAGGTACTCGAGACCGACGTCGAGGAGGAACCGCAGCCGGGCGACGATCTCCTTCATCACCTGGGCGGCGACCTGGGCGTCACGGGACCCGAGCTCGAGGCCCGCGAGGAAGTCGAGCGACTGGTCGAGGGACATCCGGCAGACGTCCGCGATCGACTTCCCTCCCACGAGGACGTTGAGGATCTCCGGCTTGAGACGCGTCCCGTCGCAGGTGGCGCACGGGACCTCGCGCATGTACGACTCGTAGCGCTCGCGCGAGCTCTCCGATTCCGTCTCCTCGTGCTTGCGGAGGATGTACTGGTACACACCCTCGAACCCGGTCGAGTAGATGCGCTCACGGCCGAAGCGGTTCCGGTATTTGACCTCGACCTTGTAGTCCTTGCCTTCGAGGATCGCGGTGCGGTGCGCGCGGCTCAGGTCCTTCCACGGGGTCCGCAGATCGAACCCGAGTTCGTCGCCGAGACCCTTGAGGAGCCGGTTGAAGTACTTCGAGGTGGTCTTCCCCGTGGACCAGGGGGCGATCGCGCCCTCACCGAGCGAGAGGTCCTCGTCGGGGACGACGAGGGTCTCGTCCACCTGGAGGCGGGTACCGATGCCGTCACAGGCCGGGCAGGCGCCGAAGGGCGAGTTGAAGGAGAAGGTCCGCGGTTCGATCTCGTCGATCGTGAGGGGGTGCTCGTTCGGGCACGACATGTGCTCGGAGAAGGTCCGGACCGTACCGTCGTCGACGAGTTCGACCTCGATGCGCCCCTCCGCGATCGCGAGGCCGGTCTCCACCGAGTCGGTGAGCCGCTGGCGCATGCCCTCCCGGACGACGAGCCGGTCGACGACGACGGAGATGTCGTGCTTGTACTGCTTCTTGAGCGTCGGGGGCTCCGCGAGCTGGACCTGCTCGCCGTCGACGACCGCGCGGGAGAACCCCTTGGACTGGAGGTCCTGGAAGAGATCGACGAACTCGCCCTTGCGCCCACGCACGATGGGGGCGAGCACGAGGAAGCGGGTGCGTTCGGGGAGCTCGAGGAGCTGGTCGACGATCTGCTGCGGGGTCTGCTTCGTGATCCGCTCACCGCACACCGGGCAGTGCGGCACCCCGATGCGCGCCCACAGCAGGCGCATGAAGTCGTAGACCTCGGTGATCGTCCCGACGGTGGACCGGGGGTTCCGGGAGGTGGACTTCTGGTCGATCGACACCGCGGGCGACAGCCCCTCGATGATGTCGACGTCCGGTTTGTCCATCTGCCCGAGGAACATGCGGGCGTACGAGGACAGCGACTCCACGTAGCGGCGCTGACCCTCCGCGAAGATCGTGTCGAAAGCGAGCGAGGACTTGCCGGATCCCGAGAGTCCCGTGAAGACGACGAGCGAGTCACGCGGGATGCGGACGTCGACGTTCTTGAGGTTGTGCGCGCGGGCGCCCTGGACGACGAGGGTGTCGAGGTGCGAGATGCCCTCACCGGTACCGGTGCCGGCGGCCGAGTGCGGCTGCTGCGCGGCGGCGGGGGTGCGGGCGAGGGTGGCGGCGGTCTTCTCGGAAGTCACACGTCAACTCTAGTCGGAGGCACGGACACGAGCGGTGTGATCTCGAACAGGTGTTCCCATCCGGCCGCGCCCGTCCGCCCGGCGACAGTGCACCCACGCACAGTCGACCCACTCACATGGGCCCGACGTCGAGGATCTCGAGGACGACCTCCTCGGCCTCGTCGCTCGCGGCGACGTCCACCCGCGCGGTGATCGCCCAGTCGTGGTCGCCGGCGGGATCGGCGAGGACCTGACGGACCTCCCAGCACTCCTCCCCCGGGGTGATCCGGCACAGGGCGGCGGACCGGGCGTCCGCGTCGATCCCGAGGTCGCCGTACTCGTCGTAGAAGTCCTCGATCGCGTCCTCCCACCTCGCGGCGGTCCACCCGGACTCGCCGTCGAGTTCGCCGAGGCGGTCGTAGGCCGCACGTTCGGCGAGCAGCACCCGGTGGAACATCGTGTTGCGCACAAGGCGGGTGAAGCGCGTCCGATCGGCGCTCAGGCGCCCGTCGGCGGGAGCGAAGACCGCCTCGTCGAGGTCGTCCTCGGAGGGGTTCCGCAGCGCCTCCCACTCCTCGAGCAGACTCGAGTCGACGCGTGCGATGAGGTCGCCGAGCCAGGCCCGGATGTCCTCGAGCTCGGGGGTGAGCGCCTCCGCCGGGATCGTCTGCACGAGCATCCGGTAGACGTCCATGAGGTAGCGCAGCAGTCCGCCCTCGACCCGGGCGAGACCGTAGTACGCGACGAACTGCGAGAAGTTCATCGCCTGCTCGACCATGTCGCGGACGACGGCCTTCGGTTCGAGGCCGATCTCCTTCACCCACGGGGCACCCGAGGCGTACGCCTCGAAGGCCGCCTCGAGCACCTCGGCGTTCGGCTGCGGATAGGTGAGTTCGTCGAGGATCTCCATCCGCTCGTGGTACTCGACGCCGTCGGCCTTGAGCCGCCCGAGCTCGTCCCGTTTGATCCGATCGAGCTGGCCCTTGAGCACCGCGAACTGCACGGGTGTCGTCGCCTCGATGATGCTGAGGACGTCGAGGGCGTAGTCGGGCGACTCGCGGTCGAAGAGTTCGAGCGCGGCCATCGCGAACGGCGACAGCGGCTGGTTGAGCGCGAAGTTCGGGCCGAGGTCGTCGACGAGGCGGATCCGGACCCCGTCGGCGGTCTCCACCCGTTCGAGCACTCCGGCGGTGAGGAGCGACCGCCCGATGCGGATCGCCTGCAGATACAGGTCGAGCTTGGCCGCCCGGGACTCGTGGGTCCGGTCGATGAACGCACGGACCGTGTGGGCGCCGGCTCCGGGCCGGGCGAGGAGGTTGATGAGCGTCGAATGGGAGATCCGCATCCGGGAGACGAGCTCCTCCGGAGTACCGTTCACGAGGGAGTCGAAGCTCTTCTCCGACCATCCGACGAATCCGGTCGGAGGCTGCTTCTTCGTCACCTTCCGGCGCTTCTTCGGATCGTCACCGGCCTTCGCGAGCGCCTTCTTGTTCTCGATCTCGTGCTCGGGAGCCTGGACGACGACATAGCCGACGCTGTCGTAGCCGGCACGTCCGGCGCGTCCGGCGATCTGCTGGAACTCCCGGACGCTGAGCCGGCGCATCCGGCGCCCGTCGAACTTCGTGAGTCCGGTGAGGAGGACGGTGCGGATCGGGACGTTGATCCCGACGCCGAGGGTGTCCGTCCCGGAGATCACCGTGAGCAGCCCGGCACCTGCGAGCTGCTCGACGAGCCGGCGGTACTTCGGCAGCATTCCGGCGTGGTGCACGCCGATCCCGTGGAGGAGAAGGCGTTTGACGACGAGCCCGAATCCCTTGCCGAACCGGAATCCGGCGATCTCCTGCGCGATCGCGTCGCGTTGTTCCCTCGTCGTGAGGTTCGCGCTCACGATCGCGCTCGCGAGGTCGATCGCCTGTTTCTGCACGAAGGACACGACGTACACCGGCGCCTGATCGCGGCGGACGAGTGCGTGGAGTACCTCCTGGAGCGGCTCCTCGGAGTACCGGTACTCGAGCGGCACGGGCCGTTCGACCCCGGTGACGAGGGACGTCGGTCGCCCCGTCGTCTCCTCGAGGCCCCGGGTGATGTGCGACATGTCCCCGAGCGTGGCGGACATGAGGACGAACTGGGTCTGGGGCATCTCGAGGAGCGGCACCTGCCATGCCCACCCGCGCTGCGGATCAGCGAAGTAGTGGAACTCGTCCATGACGACGAGCCCGACATCGAGCAGCGCACCCTCCCGCAGCGCCTGGTTCGCGAGGATCTCCGCCGTCGCACAGATGATGGGAGCGTCCGCGTTGACGGCGGAGTCGCCCGTCACCATGCCGACGAGGTCCGGGCCGAAGGCGTCGGAGAGCTGGAAGAACTTCTCGCTCACGAGTGCCTTGATCGGAGCGGTGTAGAACGCCCGGCGGCCGGTGCTCACCGCGGCGAACAGGGCGGCGAGGGCGACCATGCTCTTCCCCGACCCCGTCGGGGTCGCGACGATCGTGTTGTCCCCGGTGAGGATCGCGAGGATCGCCTCCTCCTGTGCCGGGTAGAGGGTGATCCCGACGTCCTCGCAGTACTCGGTGAAGGTGGACCACAGGAGATCCGGATCGGCGAACTCTTCGGGGATCTCCGGGAGACGGGGCACGGATCCGACCTTTCGCACGATCCGGTCGGTGACGCCCGCGCCACCGGTGGGACCGAGAACTAGACTGCTGCGGGGAACGGCCCGATCACCTCGGCGGTGCGCGCGTGCGCCCCCGTCGCGGCCCCGGGACCGTCCTCCAGTATCCCCGACGACCACCCTCCGACCGAAACGAGTCACCCATGGCAGTCTTCGCCGTCACCTACGCCTACGGTCCCGACACCGACCACCGCATGTCCGTGCGCCCCGCCCACCGCGCGTGGCAGAAGGAGATCCTCGACGCCGGGATCCTCCTCGCCTCCGGGCCCCTCGAGGACGAGCAGCAGCCCGGAGGCCTCCTGCTCCTCACCGGGGAGAACGCCGAGGCGATCGCGGAGCTCCTCGCCCACGACCCCTATGCGGAGGCGGGGGTCATCGAGTCGACGACGATCCGGACGTGGAACCCGGTGTTCGGGCCCTGGAGCGAGTGACCGTTCCGTTCCTCCACCTCGGACGGGGCTCTCCCCCGGGAAGAGAACCTCCGGAAACGGCCGAGGCGCCGGTTCCCCGCAGAGGGGAGCCGGCGCCTCGGCCGTTTCCGGAGGACCCCCGCTCAGCGGGTTCCGGTGGGGACGCTCACGTGGTGGGGAGACTCACTTCGTGTCGTCGCCCCCGTAGTGGTGGACACCGTCCTTGCCGTGCACCTCGTGCTCGAGCGGACCGAAGGACACACGGTCCGGCTCGGAACGCATCTTGAGGAGCGAGGCCACGGTGGCGACGCCCATCGCGAGGACGATGAAGCTCAACGACATCCAGATCGGGATCTCCGGGACGTGCTCACGGAACGGCACCCATTCCGAGGCGTGGAGCGCGTGGAGCAGCAGCTTCACGCCGATGAAGCCGAGGATCGCCGCGATACCGAAGTGGAGGTACACGAGGCGGTCGACGAGGCCACCGAGGAGGAAGTACAGCTGGCGCAGACCCATGAGCGCGAAGACGTTCGCCGTGAAGACGAGGAACGGATCCTGCGTGACACCGAAGATCGCGGGGATCGAGTCGAGGGCGAACATCACGTCGGTCGAGCCGATCGCGATGAACACGATGAACATCGGGGTCCAGAACTTCTTGCCGTCGATGGTCACGCGGAGCTTGTTCTCGTGGTACTCCTCCGTGACGTTGATGCGCTTCTTGAGGAGCTTGATGAGCCCGTTCTCGCCGTCGCCCTCGTCCTCGTGCCCGAAGGCCTGACGCCAGGCGATGACGAGCAGGAAGGCACCGAAGAGGAAGAAGACCTCGACGAACCGCTCGATGACGGCGGCACCGACGAGGATGAAGATGCCGCGTGCGACGAGCGCGATGATGATGCCCACCATGAGCACTTCCTGCTGGAAACGCTTGGGCACGGAGAACGCGCCCATGATGAGCACGAAGACGAAGAGATTGTCGACGCTCAGCGAGTACTCCATGAGCCAACCGGTGACGAACTCACCGGCGTGCTGGGCATCGCCGATGGCGAAGAGCACTCCTGCGAACACGAGGGCGAGGGAGACGTAGAAGGCGACCCAGAGGCCGGCCTCCTTCATCGACGGCACGTGCGGCCGCTTCACCACGAGCAGGAGGTCGAATACGAGGATCAACACCAGCACGACGGCCGAGATGATCTTGAACATCATGGGAATTTCCATGTATGCCTTTCAGGGAATCGTGGCGGACCAACCGGGTGGTGGTCGTAACGCCGGTCTTCTCCGAAGGTCTCTCCCGCGGTGCGCCGACCGGATGAGGGCCGGCGGTGTCGCTCCGAGTCCGGATGCCGCGCGGATGCGGCGTCGTGATGACGAGCTCGGACGTGAGTGGGATACTCCCCTTCGCCAGTGGACAATCCTACAGGCCGCGTCCCGCCCCGACCCACCCGGCCGTGCGCACGGCCTCAGGCGTGCCCCTCCTTCTGCATCTGGCGCAGTTCCTTCTTGAGCTCGGAGACCTCGTCGCGCAGCCGGGCCGCGAGTTCGAACTGGAGTTCCGCGGCCGCGGTGTGCATCTGTTCCGTGAGGGTCGCGATGAGTTCGACGAGGTCCTCCGAGGGCTGGGACACGGTACCGGCTCGTCCGGACGCGCGGGACGCCGCCCGATCGCGTTGTTCGTCGGTGAGCGTCGAATTGAAGCCGCGCTTCCCCTTGCCGTAGTCGAACTGGGTGAGGAGTTCGCGGGTGTCCTCGTCCTCGCGCTGGAGCCGTTCGGTGATGTCGGCGATCTTCTTCACGAGCGGCTTCGGGTCGATCCCGTGCTCGGTGTTGTACGCGATCTGGATCTCCCGACGACGATCGGTCTCCTCGATCGCCTGCTGCATGGACGGGGTGATCCGATCCGCGTACATGTGCACCTCGCCGTTCACATTGCGTGCGGCACGGCCGATCGTCTGGATGAGGGAGGTGGCCGACCGGAGGAACCCTTCCTTGTCCGCATCGAGGATCGACACGAGTGAGACCTCGGGGAGATCGAGGCCCTCACGAAGGAGGTTGATGCCGACGAGGACGTCGTACTCCCCCGCCCGGAGTTCGCTCAGCAGCTCGACCCGGCGCAGCGTGTCCACATCGGAGTGCAGGTAGCGGACCCGGACCTCGTGCTCGAGGAGGTAGTCCGTGAGGTCCTCGGCCATCTTCTTCGTGAGCGTCGTGACGAGCACACGTTCGTCCTTCGCGACCCGGTCGTTGATCTCGCCGAGGAGGTCGTCGATCTGTCCGCGCGTGGGCTTCACCGTGATCCTCGGATCCACGAGCCCCGTCGGGCGGATGATCTGTTCGACGGTCCCGTTCGCGCGTTCGAGCTCGAAGGTGCCCGGAGTCGCGGAGAGATAGACCGTCTGGCCGATCCGGTCGAGGAACTCACCGAACTTGAGCGGGCGGTTGTCGAGAGCGCTCGGGAGACGGAACCCGTGTTCGACGAGCGTGCGCTTGCGGGACATGTCGCCCTCGTACATCGCGCCGATCTGCGGAACCGTCACGTGACTCTCGTCGATGACGAGGAGGAAGTCCTCCGGGAAGTAGTCGAGCAGACAGTTCGGCGCGCTGCCGGGCTCACGGCCGTCGATGTGCCGCGAGTAGTTCTCGATGCCGGAGGTGAACCCCATCGACTGCATCATCTCGAGGTCGTACGTGGTGCGCATCTTGAGGCGCTGCGCCTCGAGGAGTTTGTTCTGGCTCTCGAGCTCCTGCAGGCGCTGCTGCAGCTCGTCCTCGATCTGCGCGATCGCCCGTGCCATCCGGTCGTCGCCGGCGACGTAGTGGGTGGCGGGGAAGATGTGGACGACCTCCTCCTCGCGCACGATCTCCCCCGTGAGCGGGTGGAGGGTGTAGAGCGCCTCGATCTCGTCGCCGAAGAACTCGATCCGGAGGGCGAGCTCCTCGTACTGCGGGATGATCTCCACGGTGTCTCCCCGGACCCGGAAGGTGCCCCGGGTGAACGCGAGGTCGTTGCGCGAGTACTGCATCCCGACGAACTGTTTGAGCAGCGCGTCCCGGTCGAACTCCTGTCCGACCTCGAGGGACACCATCCGCTCGACGTACTCCTCCGGGGTCCCGAGGCCGTAGATGCAGGAGACGGTGGAGACCACGACGACGTCACGCCGGGTGAGGAGGGCGTTCGTCGCGGAGTGCCGGAGGCGTTCGACCTCGTCGTTGATCGAGGAGTCCTTCTCGATGAAGGTGTCCGTCTGCGGGACGTAGGCCTCCGGCTGGTAGTAGTCGTAGTAGGAGACGAAGTATTCGACCGCATTGTTCGGCAGCAGTTGGCGGAACTCGTTCGCGAGCTGGGCGGCGAGCGTCTTGTTGTGCGCCATGACGAGGGTGGGTCGCTGCACCTGTTCGATGAGCCAGGCGGTCGTCGCGGACTTGCCCGTGCCCGTCGCGCCGAGGAGCACGACGTCCTTCTCACCACGGGCGAGGCGTTCGGTGATCTCGGCGATCGCGGTCGGCTGGTCACCCGAGGGTTCGTACTCGCTCACGACCTCGAACGGCGCGACCGACCGGACGACCTCCGGGCGGTGCCCGATCTTCGGCACCGGACGTGCGGGGTTCACCTGCGCGGCACTGTCCGCCGGAGCACTGTCCGCCGGAGCACTGCCGCCGGTGGGTGCTCCATCGGTAGGTGCTCCGTCGGTGGGTACTGCATCAGTAGGTACTGTGTGAGAACCAGCCTGCGTCGCCATACCACCAGACTAGTGCGACCCACGGACACACACGAAGGAGACCGCCATGGCCCACGAGATCGTCTCGACCGCGCACACCCAGTGGCGCGGCAGCCTCCGCGAGGGGACCGGCTCGGTCTCCCTCGACAGCTCCGGGACCGGATCCCTGCCCCTGTCCTGGGCGGTGCGCGCGGAGAAGCGGGAGAAGGGAACGACGAGCCCGGAGGAGCTCCTGGGCGCAGCGCATTCCGCGTGCTTCTCGATGGCCCTCTCGAACGCCCTCACGAATGCGGGGACGCCCCCGGAGTCGATCTCGACGAACGCCGACGTCACCTTCGTCGCAGGTGAGGGCATCACGGAGATCCATCTCGTCACCGTCGCCGAGGTCCCCGAGATGTCCGCCGCCGACTTCGAGACCCACGCACAGAGGGCGAAGCGCGACTGCCCCGTGTCCAAGGCCCTCAAGGGCGTGTCGATCCGCCTGAGCGCGACCCTGCGCTGAACCGGCCGCCGCACGGCACCGCAGCCGGCCCTCACCCCTCCGGGAGTTCGAGGACGAGCAGGGCCGGAGCCCCCGGATCCGCCGAGGCGAACGCCCCCTCCCCCGTCGGGAACCACCCGGCCGCGGCGAGTCGGGCGGGAGCCTCGGCGGCCTGCTGCGCGTTCGCGGGGGTGACGCGGAGCCGATGCGTGGGCCGGGTGCTCCGGTTGGAGACGACCGGAGCGGCCTGCGCCTCCGGATCGCCGAGCGCCCGGACCACCCGGGCGAGGTGCCGGTCGGCACGACCGGGTTCGGTGAGGCCGCAGAGTGCGGCAGGTGCGGCGGCCGGCCGGCCGGTGCGCAGCGCCTCGGCGAAGGGCACGATCCGGTCCTCCCACAGACGCCCGAACGCCGTCTCGAGGTCCGCCGGGACGCCGGAGTTGTCGAGCACGACATCGCACGCCGCATAGCGGTCCGCATCGGAAGCCTGCGCCGCGATACGGCGCCGCGCGTCAGCCTCGTCCATCCCGCGGGATCCGAGGAGGCGCGCCAGACGAACCTCGGCCGGCACGTCGACGAGGACGCACAGGTGGTAGTTCACGAAGAGTCCGTTCTCGACGAGGAGGGGGACGTCGTGGACCACGATCGGCGCCTCGGCGTGGGCCGCGTACCGCGCGGCGGTCCGTTCACCGATCGCCGGATGCATGATCGCATTGAGCGCAGCGGTGCGCTCGGGCGAGGCGAAGGCCCGCGCCGCGAGAGCCGCCCGGTCGAGAGAACCGTCGACAGCGAGCACCTCGGAGCCGAATTCCCGCTCGAGCGCCGCGAGCGCGGGTTCCCCCGGTTCCACGACCTCCCGGGCGATCGCATCGGCGTCGATGACGGGAACTCCCCGGTCCTCGAAGAGTCGTGCGACGGTCGATTTACCGGCCCCGATGCCGCCGGTGAGTCCGATTCTCAGCATGCCCGAAGACTAACGGACGCCGTCGCCCCGCAGTCACTCCGCGTCGGTGAGGTCGACGAGGAACACTCCGTCGACCTTGTGGTACGACAGACCGGCGGCCTCCGCGACCATGCGCGCCACGTCCTCGGCGGGATGGCTGAGGTACCACGCGTTGTCCGCGACGAGGAGGTACTCGACGCCCTCCGACCGGAGTTCGACGAGGGCGGCGCGGACCTCGGCGGAGTCTCCCGCGGGAAGCGCTTCCTCCTCGAGGATGCGGTCGAGCGCATCGTCGGGTGCGGAGTACACGACACCGCCGTCGTCCGTCCCGCCGATGAAGTACCCACCCGTGTCCACGTAGTGCATCCCACTCACCGCCTGCCATGCCATCGCCTCGGCGGTGTGGGGCTGCGCGGCAGCCATCGGTGCCGGCAGGACCTTCGTCACCGAGCCTTCGGGCAGTACCTCGCGGTAGGCCCCCGAGGTGAAGAACTCGGGGACGTAGACGGGGCGGGTGGGGACGGAACCGGGGAACACGAGCACGAGCGCGAGCAGTGCCGCGCCCACACCGGCGAACCGCAGACGGCGGTTCCCCGAGTCCAGAGCCGCCTGGACCGCGAATGCGAGGAGCAGGCTCATCGCGAGGGTGGCGTGCACGACGAGTCGCATCGGTAGCACGTTCTGCAGCACCGGGACGAGCTCGACGAGCCGGAACGGTGCGGTGGAGGGCAGTTCCTGCCCCCAGACCCGCAGGGGCGCCCCCATGGACAGGAGCCACATGAGAAGTCCCGTGACGGCGGTGACCCGGACCGGCGCCTTCCACCGCGGGTGTGACCACAGGGCGACGCAGGTGACGACCGCCAGGCCGATCCACACGAGACCGAAGTATCCGCCGATCTCCGCAGGGTCGAGCGGCAGTGCACGCGGAATGGGAGTCTCGGGCGCCCCACCGAGGAGGGTGTACGGACCGGGGACGACGGCATCGAAGACGTCCGCGTTCCACACGCCGTGCGGCCGGATGGCTGCACCGGGAGCAGCCGGATGGGTGAACATCGTGACGAGCAGCGGGGTGCCCACCAGGCAGGCGACGACCACCGCGGTCGCACCACCGAGGACGAGCGACCGGAGACCGGCGAGGAACCGGCGCCACGTGAGCAGCGCCCGGACCGCGAGCAGGACCACCGTCGCGAGGAATGTCCCGGCCAGCAACTCGCTCGAGATGAAGAACTGCCACCCGATCACAAGACCGAGCAGAGCCCCGATCGCGAGAACGCGGCGACGCCTCCGGATCCCCGTGTCGAGGAGCAGGTGGACGCCGAGGGCGACGAGGGGCGGGAACGGGGCGAACGCGAGATTGAGGTGACCGGCCGACTGGGAGACGACGTAGGTGGAGAACCCGTACGCGAATCCGCCCAGGCAGGCCGGACCGAACGCGGTGAACCGGCGGACGAACACCGCTGCGGCGAGGGCGGAGACGACCGGGGAGGCCATGATCGCGAGGTTGAACGACACGACGGGACCGGCGAGCAGTGTCACCGGGACCATCGGCAGGGCGAGGCCGAGCACCGAGGTGTTCCACGCCCCGTTCACCCCGTCGGGATGGTTCATCGCATGCGTGTAGAGGAAGTCCCTCTCCCCGGACCCGAGGCCGAGCCACGAGAGTGTCACGTCCGCCGCGTGCGCGAACCACCAGATGAAGAGCGAGGTGTCGTCGTTCTCCGCGAACACCCGGGTCGCGGGAGCGCCGATGAGCCCGCCGTACACCGTGAGGCTCGCCATCACGAGGACGAGCGTGTAGAGCAGCCAGGAACGTATCGGCGTGCGTCCGGAGTGCCCCGCACGGGTGCCCGGGGCCGGTGCGGGTCCGGCGGCGGAGCGCGTGACAGCGGCGTCCTCGGCGGCGGGAAGCGGGGCGGGGATCGACACCCGGTCACAGTACCAAGCACAGGCTTCGTGAATGCACGACGGCCCCGGA